>CANJXD010000097.1 GCA_947478535.1 Acetobacteraceae bacterium | reverse complement strand
CGGGCCTACGCCGGGCGCGGCACATCCGTGCCGCTTGGCTTCGCCGCATGAGCGGCGGGCGCCGTTCGGCGCCTCGGCGCGGATAAAGCATCCGCGCCGCTTCAGGCCGCGGGATAGACCTCCGCCAGGAAGGCTTCGACGAGTGCGTTGAAGGCCTCCGCATGTTCGAAATAGGCGGAATGCCCGGCATGCGGGATCGGCGCGACGCGCGATCCCGGGATCTGCAGCACCATCGCCGCGCCCGCGAAGGGTGGCAGCACCACATCCTGCCCGCCCGGCAGGAACAGCACCGGGCAGCCCGTCGCCGCCAGGTCCGAGGGCGGGCGGATGCGGGTTGCATACAGCTTCTTCCGCACGCCTTCCTTGTCGAGCCCGACGCTCAGCGCATCGATCTGCGCATAGAGGTGATGCAGCGCCGGCGCCTGTTCCGCCATCGCCGCGCCGCCCGCCGCCAGGATGTTGCGCGCCGCGAGCGAAGGCCGCGTCGTGGCGTGTTCGGCATTCCAGGCCGCCAGCCGCGCGCGCGTCGCATCATCGGTCTGGCGCGGGTCGAGCGAGCCCGTCGTCGCCGCCAGCACCAGCGCCTTCACCCGCCCAGGCCGCAGCAGCGAATACTCGACGCCGGTCCAGCCACCCATGGATTGGCAAACCATCGCGATGTCGCCGAGGCCGAGTTCATCGACCAGCGCCGCCATGTCCCCCGCATAGGCCGCCGGGTCCGGCCCACCCGCCGGTGCGGTGGAGGGGAAGAAGCCGCGATGGGAGAAGGCGATGCAGGTGTAGTGCCGCGCGAAATGCGCGACCTGCTGCCACCAGGACAGCAGCCCCCCGCCCAGCCCATGCGCGAAGACCAGCGGCGGGCCTTCGCCGGTGACCTCATAGGCGATCCGGCAATCCGGCCGGTCGATGGTGCCGCGGCGGCGGGTGGGGCTGGTGAAGCTCATGCGGCGGGTTCCTGGGGCGGCTGGGTGTTGCACAGCGAGGCGAGGACGAATTCCACCACATGCGCCCGCCGTACCGCCAGGGCCTCCGGGCGCATCAGATCCGTGCCGAAGACGGCGGAGAGGGTGAAGGTGTTGGAGAAGGTGAAGTAGCAGAGCCCGCTGATCGAGACGTAGAGTTCCCGCGCATCGACGCCGGGCCGGAACACGCCGCGCGCCTCGCCCCGCCGCAGCATGGCATCCAGCCGCGCGACCAGCGGCGCATAGACATCCCCCAGCACGGTGGATTGGCGGATGTGGCGGCCCTTGTTGACGTTCTCATCCGCCAGCAGGCTGACGAAATCGCGGTTCGCGCGCAGATGGTCGAAGGCCTGGCCGACGAAATTCCGCATCGCCTCCACGGGGTCCAGGTCATCCGCGTCGAGCCGCGCATCCCCGGCGCGGGAGGCGAGGTAGGCGGCCTCCAGCACCGCGAGGTAGGCCCGCGCCTTGGAGCCGAAATGGTGCGACAGTATCTGCTTCGAGACGCCGGCGCGCCGGCAGATCGCCTCCACGCTCGTGCCATGGAAGCCGTTGCGGGAGAATTCGTGATAGGCGGCGTCGAGCAGGTTGCGTCGCGTCCGCTCCGGGTCCCGGGTGCCGTCGGATGGGGTGGGACGCCGGTTTGCGGAGATCAGGCGCGCCGAGATCAGCCGCGGGGGCACCTTCTTCCTGCCATTTTCGCCATCCTCCGCCATGCCGCGCCGCGTCTCCTGCGTTCCGGTTCAGGCATAGCTTGCCGCGCTTGGCGGGGCAAAGCCCGACGGTGGCCGGGTCACCAATCAATCAACCGGACGGTTGACTCGTTGTCGCGGAAAATCATAGCCTTGCCACAGTTGAAACAGCGTGCTGGCCCGCGGGCCGCTTGGCTGCCCGCATCCCTGGTCGGCCCGCGAACAGGCGGGAGGCGTCCGTGAAGCTTGGGGGAATCCTGGGATCGGCGCTCGCGCTGGCCCTGCTGGCACAGCCGGTCACGGCGCCACCCGTGGCCGCGCAGGGCAGCAACCGCGTGCTGCGCGTCGTGCCGAGCGCGGACCTCGCGGAGCTGGACCCGACGCGCGGGCCGAACCTCGTCGCGCGCATCTACCAGCAGATGGTGTTCGACACGCTGTTCGCGCTGGATTCCAATATCCAGCCGCGGCCGATGATGGTGGAAACGCACAGCGTCAGCGCCGATGGCCTGACCTATTCCTTCACGCTGCGGCCCAATCTTCGCTTCCATGACGGCGCCCCGGTGACGACGCGCGACGTCATCGCCTCCATCGAACGCTGGATGGGCGGCACCTCCATCGGCGGGCAGCTCAAGGCGCGGCTGGCGGCGATGGCGGTGGTGGATGATCGCAGTTTCACGCTGACGCTGAACCAGCGCTTCGGCCTGGTTGAATTCCTGCTGGCCGGCCCCGGCGCGCCGATCGCCGCGATCATGCGCGAAGCCGATGCCAGGCGGCCGGACAACGTGCCGATGACGCGCCCCATCGGCTCCGGCCCCTTCCGCTTCCTGGCGGATGAACGGCGGGAGGGCAATCGCGTCGTCTTCGAGCGCAACCCCGACTACGTCTCTCGCAGCGAGCCCACGGATGGGCTGGCCGGCGCGCGGCAGGTGAAGGTCGATCGCATCGAATGGCTCATCATGCCGGACCCGACGACGGCGGCGAATGCGTTGGCGACCGGGGAGGTCGATTTCATCGAGGCGGTGGGCGCCGATCTCGCCGGCTTCCTCCGCCGCCGTAACATGACCGTGCGGCGCATCGCGGCGCTGCCGACCTACGCCTTCATCCGGCCGAACTTCCAGGTGCCGCCCTTCAACGATCTCCGCGCCCGCCAGGCGCTGGCGCTGCTGGTCGATCAGAATGACATGATGCCCGCCGTCGCCGGCGCCGACGGCCGGTGGAGCGTCTGCCAGTCCTTCAGCGTCTGCGGGTCCATCTACGGGACCGAGGCGGGGGCGGAGCCCTATCGCCAGACCAACATCGCCCGGGCGCGGATGCTGTTGCAGGAAGCCGGCTATCGCGGCGAACCGCTGGTGCTGCTGGGCACCACCACCCTCGCGCCGATCAATGCGATGACGCAGGTGCTGGCGCGGCGGTTGCAGGAAGCCGGCGTCAACGTCGATGTCCAGATGACGGACTTCCCCACGATGCTCCAGCGCATGCATGCGCAGGACCGGCCGATCGGGCAGGGGGGGTATCACCTGTTCCCCTACTACGCCGTGGGGACGAGCTGGTTCCACCCGCTGATGAACCTCTCGCTCGATGTCTCCTGCGGCACGCGCAACTGGGCCGGCTATCCCTGTGACGCGCAGGGCGAACAACTGCGCCAGGCCTTCTTCTCGGCCCCCGACGATGCCGCGAGGCGTGCGGGGTTCGAGGCCTTCCAGCGCCGGATGTGGGACTACATCCCCTATGTCCCCGCCGGGCAGTTCGACGTGTTCAGCGCCTACCGCCCCAACGTCTCCGGCGTGCTGGACGCGACCTTCATCACCTACTGGAACATCGAGAAGCGGTAAGGACAGCGCATCATGGCGAACCTCCAGATCAGCATTGACGAAATGAAGCAGCGCGTCGCGCTGTTCGAGAACCTCAAGCCCAGCAGCCGCCCCCTCGTCGATGCCGTGCTGCCGCAGTTCAACCGGCAGATCTACCAGGTGATCGGCGGCGGCGTGATCGAGGACCCCCTGCTGAAGGCGCCGATCGCGGCCGACGGGTTTCACCTGTCGATCGTCAAGGCGGGGCCCGGCAAGGGCACCGGGCTGCACAACCACAAGACGGTGGAAGTCTTCATGCCGCTGACCGGGCGCTGGTCCGTCATCTGGGGCGATGAAGGGGAGAGCGAGCTGCAGATCGGGCAATACGACACCATCTCCATCCCCCCCGGCGTGCTGCGCGGCTTTCGCAACGACAGCGAGGAGGAAGCGATGCTGCTCGCACTCGTGGGCGGCAATGATCCCGGCAAGGTGGCCTGGGTGCCGTCGGTGTTGGAGGCCGTGAAGGAACAGGGCTACGGGCTGGATGAGAAGGGCCAGATCGTGGAGCTCGCGGGCCGTTGAGCACGCCACTCTGGCAACTGCCGGCAAGCCGCCTGGCGCCGATGATCGCGGCGCGCCAGGTCTCCCCGGTCGAGGTGATGGAGGCGGTGCTGGCGCGGGCGGAGGCGATGCAGCCCACGCTCAACCTGTTCATCCGCCCGCTATTCGACGAAGCCAGGGATGCGGCACGGCATGCGGAGGCGCAGGTGATGGCCGGCGGGCCGCTCGGCCCGCTGCATGGCGTACCCTTCACGGTGAAGGACAATGTCGCCATGCGGGGCCTGCCGACGCTCAATGGCAGCCTCGCCGCCATGCCGCCCCCGGCCGTGGAGGATTGGGCCGTGGTGGCGCGGCTGCGGGCTGCGGGCGGCATCCCGATCGGCAAGACGACTCTGCCCGAATTCGCCCATCGCGTGCTGACGGACAGCCCGCAGGCCGGCATCACCCGCAACCCCTGGAACACCGCGCATACGCCGGGCGGGTCCTCGGGCGGTGCGAGTGCCGCGCTCGCCGCCGGTGTCGCGCCGCTGGCCATCGGCACGGATGGCGGTGGGTCCATCCGCTGCCCGGCCTCCTGCACCGGGGTCGTCGGGCTGAAGGCGACGCTCGGGCGCATCCCGAACGAGAGCTTCCCCGACCCCTTCGGCAACTACGCTTTCGTCGGTCCGATGGCGCGGACCACCGCGGATTGCGCGCTGATGTATGGTGTGATGCAGGGGGAGGAACGGCGCGATCCCTGGTCGCTCGGCGGCGCGCCACTGGCAGTGATGCCGCCGGTGCCGGCTGTGAAGGGGCTGCGGATCGGCTGGATGGAACATTTCGGGCGCTACCGCACGCACCCCGAGGTGCTGGCCGCGCTGGAGGCCTCCCGCCTGGCGCTGCAAGCCGCGGGGGCGATCATCGAGCCGCTGGCCGATCCCTGCTTCGACGATGTCTTCGACACCTACATCGTCATCGCCACCACCGCCCATGCCGCCCGGCTCGGCCCGCTGGAGGAGAAGGCGGGGGACCGGATGACGGCTTCGATGCGGGAGAGCATCGCCATCGGCCGCGGCTGGTCCGGCGCCGATCTGGTGCGCGCCATGGACCGGCGGGGCGCGCTGCATCGCGCCGTGCAGGCGCTGTTCGGCCACTTCGACTTGATCGCCACGCCGACGATGCTGGGTCCCGTGCCCGATGTCGGGGCCAATGGCTCCGTCGCCACCGACGGCTATGCGGAATGGGCGGCGACGCTCTACCCCTTCAACCTCACAGGCCATCCCGCGGCTTCGGTGCCGGCGGGCTTCGATGCGGCGGGGCTGCCCGTGGGGCTGCAACTCGTCGGGCGCTGGCGGGGGGAGGACATGATCCTCTCGGCCGCCGCGGCGCTGGAAGAAGCGCTGGGCTGGCCGGCCCAATGGCCGGACCAGGCCCCCGCCCGGTAGCTATTCCGCCTGGATGCGGGCGGCGGCGGCGATGGCCTTCCACATCGGCACTTCCACCCGCATCCGCTCCGCCAGCGGCCCGGGGCCGGACAGCGGCAATTGGGCGCCGGAGGCGATGACACGCTCGGCGAGGCTGGTGCCGCGCGCGAGCGGCGCCATCTCCTCCGCCAGCTTCGCCACCACGGAATCCGGCGTGCCGCGCGGGGCGAACATCGCGTACCAGATCGTCACGCCATAGCCAGGCGCGACCTCGGCCAAAGACGGCACATCGGGCATCGCCGGGCTGCGCTGGGGGGAGGTGACGGCGAGTGCCCGCAGCCGCCCTTCCCGCACATGCTGCATCACTTCCAGCAGGCCGACGATCAGCAGGTCCGTATCCCCGGCATAGAGCGCGGCGACGGATTGCCCGGCACCGCGATAGGGGATGTGCAGCAGATCCACCCCCGCGCGGGCCTTCAGCAATTCGCCCGCCATATGCGTCGTGGCGCCGATGCCGGCGGTGCCGAAGGTCACGCTGCCGGGCTGTGCGCGGACCTTGGCCATCAGGTCATTGAGGTCCTTGATCGGCGAATCCGGCCGCACCAGCACGCCCATCGGGGCTTCCGTCACCAGTGTTACCGGCAGCAGGTCGGCAAAGGGATCGTAGCCGGGGTCGCGCATGATCGCCGGGAGGATGGAGACGGCGGAGGTGGTGAACAGGAAGTTGTGGCCATCCGTACTGGCGATGACGGACCGCGTGCCGAGCGCGCTGCCGGCGCCGGGGCGGGTCTCGACGATGAAGGGCTGGCCGAGGCGGCGCGTCAGATGCTCCGCGATGAAGCGCGCCGGGATTTCCACCGGGCCGCCGGGCGCGAAGGGAATGACGAAGCGCACCGGGCGGTTGGGCCAGGTGGGCTGGGCCAGAGCAGGGGCAGCGAGCAGTGCCCCGGCAAGGGGCGCACCCAGGGAGGCGCCCAAGGTCTGGCGGCGGGTGAACATCTCGGGCGTCCTCATGGTGATTTGCCGCCCAGCCTAGCGCATCCCGCCCAGCCCGAAAGGGCGCGATCGTCAGTCCGGCACGCCGAGATAGGCGCGGTCCACCGCCTCCGCGAGGCTCGCCTGTTCGGCGACGCTGATCTGCTGGATGGGCGCGGCCAGGATGAAGCCGAGCACCGCGGCCTCGATCCCCGGGCAGGCGGCGGCGGGCAGGCCCAGCGCCGCCAGATCCGCGGCGACAGGGCCGGGGCTCGGGGGCAGGTAGCGGTGGCTGGTATCGAGCGGTGCCCCATCCGGCACGCGAATGGCGGCGAAGCGCCCGGCGGTCGGGCGTTGCTCCTGCGCCAGCAAGGCGCCGCCGGCGATCACCCCGCCCAGCGCGCTCGCGCTTTCGCCTGGCAGGTAGAGGCAAAGAAACAGCGGGCACGCATTCTCACCGCTGGCCAACAGGCTGTACATCGTGCGCGGGCCGCGCTGCACGGCGCCGTGGAAATGCAGCAGGCCGGTGCCGAACTGCTCGGAGTAGATGGCGTGGGTTTCCCGCTTGCGGCCGGCTTCCAGCACCAGGCCGCCGCGGATCACCTGGCCGTTGAAATAGGGCGACCAGGCCAGGGAATAGCAGGCATAGCGCCCAGTGGCCTGGCCCCTTTCCTGGCCAATCCCTTGCCGTCGCGCCGCATCTGTCGGGCTGGGCGCGCCAGTATGCGGGGTGTCGATCCCCGCCGCGCGGCGCAGCGTCGCCGAATCGGCGCCGACCTGCTCCGCCACCGCCTCGATGAAGTCGGAGAGGTCGCAGCTGGTGAGCCAAGCCACCGGCCGTTCCGACCCCAGCAGCCGCGCCCAATCCTCATAGACCGAGGCGGCGCGCGGTTCGGCCTTGCCCTGCATCCATTTGTGGGACCGTTCGAGGTCGAAATGGGTAGCCGGGTTGATGGCCCGGAAGCGCGCGCAGAGTTCCTTGCGCGTCACACAGCCCAGCGCCGCCGCGGTGACACGGAGCTTGGCGGGCAGGTCAATCGCCATGGGAAGGCGGATAAGCGGTGTTCAACATTGCGCGAGGATAGCGCGTGGCACGGCGCCTGGAAATTCCACCCCGCGCGCGCTGGAAACTCAGGCGTCAGGCTGAGGCCTCCCTCAATCCACCGCGTCAATCTTCTTGGGGCCGGCCGCGTTCCTTCTTCACCGCACCTCGGATCGCCTTGCCCTCCAGCCGCCGCTTCTTCGAGGCGAGGGTCGGCCGCGTCGCTCGCCGCGGAGGGGGTGGGGGCTCGGCGGCCTTGGCGAGCAGCTCGTCCAGCTTCTCCCGCGCCTCGGTCCGGTTGCGGTCCTGGGTGCGGTGGCGTTGCGTCTGGATGACCAGCACGCCGTCCAGCGTGATGCGCCGCCCGGCCAGCACCCGCAGCCGGCGGAACATCGAGTCCGTCATGTCGAGGCGCGTCAGGTCGAGCCGGAGTTCGACCGCCGTCTCCACCTTGTTGACGTTCTGCCCGCCAGGGCCAGAGGCGCGCAGGAAGCGTTCCTCCAGCGCGTCATCGGGAATTTCGGGGATGCGGGCCATGATGGGGACCCTATAGCAGCAAGGCGGCTACTGGTTCAGCGTCACGCCGCTTTCGCGCACCAGCGTGGCCCAGCGCGTCACCTCCGCCTGGTGGAAGCGCGCGAAGGCCGCGACCTCCATGGTCGAGACCCGGAAGCCCGCGGCTTCGAGCCGGCCGCGCACCACCGGGTCCGCCAGCGCAGCGACGGTGGCGTCCTGGATGCGTTGCAGCACGGGGGCCGGCGTGCCCTGCGGGGCGAACATGCCGAACCAGGCATCGCCGCTGATATAGTCGTAGCCCTGTTCGCGCAGCGTCGGCACCAGCGGCACGTCGGCGAAGCGCTCCTCCCCCCCCACCCCCAGCGCCCGGATGCGGCCATCGGCGGCGAGCGCGGAGACGCTCGCCCAGGTCGCCATCATGAAATCCACCACCCCCGCCACGAGATCGACCGAGGCCGGCGCCGCGCCGCGATAGGGGACATGCGTCACCGTCATCCCGTTCCGTCTGGCGAACGTCTCGCTCATCAGGTGGGAGGAGGAGCCGGCGGAGGAGGAGGCATAGGAAAGCCCCCGCCCTGGCTGGCGCCCCAGCGCCACGAGATCCGCCACCGTCCGCGCGGGAGAGGCGGCCGGCACCACCAGCGCATGCGGCGCGCGGGCGACCAGCGTGATGGCAGCGAAACCTGCGGGGTCATACGGCAGGCCGGGGATCAGCGCGCCGTTGGTGCCATGAGTCTGGTTGTTGCCGAGCACCAGCGTGTAGCCATCCGGCGCCGCGCGGAACACCGCTTCCGTCCCGATCACGCCGCCGCCGCCGCCGCGATTGTCCACCACCACCTGCTGGCCCCAGGCATCCTGCCATTTCTGGGCGATGGCGCGGGCCAGCACATCCGTCGTGCCGCCGGGCGGGAAGGGCACGATCAGTCGCACGACCCGCTGGGGAAAGGGCGGCTGGGCCTGGGCCGGGGCTTGGATGGCAGGCGCGAACAGGGCCGCGGCGGAGAGCGGCAGCAGATGGCGACGACGCATGGCGAACCCCTGGCTTGGTCGCCCGATCATGCCTTGGGCGCCGTCTCCTGCGCCAGACGCCAAAGCCGGGTCGCGATCCGCACCGCGCCCGCCGTATCCAGCGCCGGCAGGCTGCCGGCGGAGGGCGGGGTCTCCTCGAACAGGGTGTCCCGCCCCAGCAGGCGCTGCGCCAGCCAGGCGTTGCACTCGGCGAAGCGGTCCGCGACCAGCGCGGCTTCCTCCGGCGGCAGGCAGATCGGCGGTCCGTCGGAGACGGCTTCCAGCGCCTGGATCAACTGGCCTCGGCCGGGCGTTTCCGGGCCGTTGGCGGCGTTGAACAGGCGCAGGAATTCCGCCGTCGCGGCATCCAGGCTGCGGTTCATCGGCGGCAGGCGGCGCGGCACCGCCTCGGCCGGGATACCGCAACTCGCCAGCACATCCGCGACGATGTCCCGCTCCACCAGGCCATGGAGCTGGTAGGGGCGGATGATCCAGTAGTCATCGCCGAAGCACTGGCCCCAGCGATACTGGATCGCGGCATGGTCCAGCGGCGTGCCGGCTTCCTGCAGCCGGTCCGGGTCGAAGGGCTCGGCGGAGCCGGATTTCAGCATGGTGGACCAGCCCGCCACCAGCAGTTCCGGCTGCGGGCGCACATAGAACAGCACCCGGATTTCCTCGGCGATCGGCCCCAGCAGGTCCCACACCCGGCGGACCCCCTCCGCATCCCGGATGCGGGAGGCGAGGTGCTCGTTCGAGTAGAAGATCACCCGGGCGTCGCTCGCCTTGGCCTCGGCCTCGATCTGGCGGGGGAAGTCTGCCAGGAACCCGGCGAAGGCGGCGTCATCGGCCAGCCCGGCCATGGCCCGCAGATCCTGCGTGCCCTGGCCCTGGGTGGCGTGAAGCGCCAGATTCACGTGGTTCTGCGTGCCCGCCGCGCGGCTGTAGAGAACGCCATGCGCCTCCAGCGCCGCGCGATTGGCGGCGAAGGTGGCCTGCAGGGTCGTGGAGCCGGTCTTCTCCCCGCCGATATGCAGAATGACAAGGCGGCCGGGATGCATGAGGTCGCGTATCACGCCGCATCGGGATGGCGTCAATGGCCCCCATCGCCGCGCCTGCCGGGGGCGGCTATACCCCCCGGCATGAGCGAGACCACCACCTCCCCCGAAGCCGTCGCCCGGGAAGCCGCGCGGCGCCGCACCTTCGCGATCATCGCCCACCCCGACGCCGGCAAGACCACGCTGACGGAGAAGCTGCTGCTGAAGGGCGGCGCCATCCAGTTGGCGGGTGCGGTGCGCGCCAAGGGCAATGCCCGGCGCACCCGGTCCGACTGGATGAAGATCGAGCAGGATCGCGGCATTTCCGTCGCCACCTCCGTCATGACCTTTGAGCGCGCGGGCATCGTCTTCAACCTGCTCGACACGCCGGGCCATGAAGACTTCTCGGAAGACACCTACCGCACGCTGACCGCCGTGGACGCCGCCGTGATGGTCCTCGACGCCGCCAAGGGCATCGAGAGCCAGACGCGAAAACTGTTCGAGGTCTGCCGCCTGCGGGACATCCCGATCGTCACCTTCGTCAACAAGATGGACCGCGAGGCCCGCGATCCCTTCGAGCTGATCGAGGAGATCCAGCAGACCCTGGCGCTGGATGCCGCCCCCGTCGCCTGGCCGGTCGGCCGCGCCAGCACCTTCTGGGGCACCTACGACATTCTCGCGAAACGCCTGATGCCGGTGGATGCGACGGAGGAGGAGGGCATCCCCGTCTCCGGCCCCGATGACCCCCGCATCGCCCAACTGGTGGGCGAGGAACGGGCGACGCAATTGTATGAGGATATCCTCCTCGCCGAGGCCGGGCTCAGCGTCTTTGACCTCGACGCCTTCCGCCAGGGCACGTTGACGCCGGTGTATTTCGGCTCCGCGCTCCGGGATTTCGGCGTCGGCCACCTGCTGGAGGGCCTGGCCCGCTTCGCCCCGCCGCCTGGCGCCCGTGCCGCGGACCCACGGCCGGTGCTGCCGGAGGAGCCGCGCCTGACCGGCTTCGTTTTCAAGGTGCAGGCCAATATGGACCCCAACCACCGGGACCGCGTGGCCTTCGTCCGCCTCTGCTCCGGGCGGCTGACCAAGGGGATGCGGCTGCGCCAGGTCCGCACGGGCAAGCAGGTGCCGGTCAACGCCCCTCTGTTTTTCTTCGCCAAGGAACGCCAGGTGGCGGAGGAGGCCTGGCCGGGCGACGTCGTCGGCATCGCCAACCACGGCACGCTCCGCATCGGCGATACGCTGACGGAAGGCGAGGATATCAACTTCCGCGGCGTTCCCTCCTTCGCGCCGGAAATCCTCCGCCATGTGCGGCTGGAGGACCCGATGCTGGCGAAGAAGCTGCGCACGGCGCTGGACCAGCTGGCCGAGGAAGGCGTCGTGCAGATCTTCCGCCCGCTGGACGGCTCGGCGCCTGTCGTCGGCGTGGTGGGGCAGTTGCAACTGGATGTGCTGCAATCCCGCCTCAAGGTCGAATACGGCGTGCCCGCGGGCTTCGACGCCACGCGCTGGACGACGCTGCGCTGGCTGGCCGGGGAGCGCGCCCAGATCGAACGCTGGGCCGCCACCAACCGTGGCGACACGGCGGAAGACCATGATGGCGAATACGTTGCCCTGTTCGGCAGCGACTGGCGCCGCAAGCGGGCGGAGGAAGACTTTCCCGAACTGAAGTTCCACGCCGTGCGCGAACAGCACGGCGTTGTCGCGATGCAGCGCGGCGGCTGAGGCGATGACCGGGCTTCGCACCGAACGCCAGGGCGCCGTGGTCGTCCTGGTGCTGGACCGGCCGCAGCGCCTCAACGCCTTCGATGCGGGGCTGCACGCTGCCCTGCTGGCGGCGCTGGCGGCGGCGGCGGCAGACCCCACCTGCCGCGCCCTGCTGCTGCGCGGCGAAGGCCTGGCCTTCTGCGCCGGGCAGGACCTCGCCGAACCCGGCCTGACCGACGCCGATGTGGACCTCCGCGCCGTGCTGGAACGCGGCTGGAACCCCCTGGTGCTGGCGCTGCGGTCCCTGCCGAAACCCGTGGTCTGCGCCGTGCACGGCACCGCCGCCGGCGCCGGCGCGGCGATCGCCCTGGCCTGCGACTTCGTGGTCGCCGCTGAGGATGCCCGCTTCATCCAGGCTTTCATTCGTATCGGCCTCGCCCCCGACAGCGGCGCCACCTGGACCCTGCCCCGCCTGGTCGGCCCCGCCCGGGCGCGGGCGCTGGCCATGCTGGGGGACCCCGTGACGGGGGCCGCGGCCGCGGCGATGGGCATGATCCACCGCGCCGTGCCGGCCGCCGACCTGCTGGCGGAAGCCGAGGCGCTCGCCCAACGCCTGGCCCGCCTGCCGGCGCAGGCCCTGGCCGAGACGAAGCGATTGCTGGAGGCGGGGGCGACGTCCGACCTGCCCACGGCACTCGCCGCCGAAGCGGCGGCGCAACAGCCGCTGGGGCGCGGGGCGGACTACGCCGAAGGGGTCTCGGCATTCCAGGCCCGGCGGCCGGCGAAGTTCAGCGGCGCGCCGGAATAGGGGCGCCGCCCGAGACGTTGACGCCAAGGCCGAGAGGGGCGCCGCCCCTCTCGGGCTCTCCTCGCCAAAGGCCAGGGGGCCTTTGGAAACCAGGGGTCTGGGGCTGATAGCGTGTTACGGGGCTACCAGAGAGGGGATGAGAATTTTGGCCCTCCGTTTTGGATCCAGCATCCTTGACGTTCCGCCTTCGTTCGCCCTACTCCCCTCCTTCCCCCACCCGAGACCGCGCCCCTGAACGCCCCGACCTTGCGCCTCTTGCGCCTCCGGCTTTCGGAGTTCCGGTCCTATCCGCGCTTCGAGGCCGAGTTCTCCGCCCGCATCGTCGTCATCGCGGGCCCCAATGGCGTGGGCAAGACCAACCTCCTCGAGGCCATCAGCCTGCTCGGCCCGGGCCGCGGCCTGCGAGGGGCCAAGGCGAGTGAGATCGGGCGGCGCCCTGCCGGAGAGGGGCCTCGGCCCTGGGGTGCCTGGGGGGCCTTTGATGGACCCGATGGGCCGGCTGAGATTGGCACCGGCACGGCCGGCTCGGGCGCTGAACCCGGGGATGCGACCCGGCGAAAATACACGCTGGATGGCGAACCCGCCAAAAGCCAGGCGGAATTGGCCCGGCGGGCGGGGGCGGTGTGGCTGACGCCGCAGATGGACCGGCTGTTCCAGGAAGGCGCCTCGGGCCGGCGGCGGTTCCTGGATCGGCTGGTCTGGGCGCTGGAACCCGGCCATGCCCGGGAAGTCGCGGCGCATGACACGGCGATGAGCGGCCGCAACCGGCTGCTGGCCGAGGGGAGGCGGGATGCCGGCTGGCTCGCGGCGCTGGAGGACCAGATGGCGCGCCATGCCGTGGCAGCCGTCGCGGCCCGACGGGCGCTGGCCACCCGCCTGAACGCGTTGCTGGAGGCGGGGACGGCCACCGGCGCCTTCCCGGCGGCGCGGATGGACCTGCTCTGCCCCCTCGCCGCCGCGCTGGCGGAAGCGCCGGCGCTGGCGGTGGAGGAGAAGCTGCGGGCGGACCTCGCGGTCCAACGAGGGCGGGATGCGGCGGCGGGCGGGGCGCAGAGCGGCGCGCACCGGACGGATATGGCACTGATCCACCTGCCCAAGGGCCAGCCGGCGGAGTTGTGCTCGACGGGGGAGCAGAAGGCGCTGCTGGTCTCCACCGTGCTCGCCCATGCCGCGCTGATCGGCGCCGCGCGGGGCTTCGCGCCGCTGCTGCTGCTGGATGAGGTCGCTGCCCATCTGGACCAGGCGCGGCGGGAGGCACTGTACGCCGCCCTCGCAGCGCTGCCGGCGCAGGTCTTCCTGACCGGGACGGAGGCCGAGATTTTCGCCCCCTTGCAAGGCTTGGCGGAGGGTTTTGGCGCCTCGCCGGGCGGGCTTTCGCCCCTGGCGAACTACCCCGTGCCAAACCCGGCCTGAATCGGCTATAGACCCCTTCCAACAGCCCGTCCTTCCGAGCCCGATTCCGAGGAGCTTCCGCCGGCATGTCTGACGCCGATGCGCGTGCGAACGACCCGAACCCGAATGCGGGCCCGAATGGCAATTCCGACGCCTATGACAGCGCCTCG
>CANJXD010000096.1 GCA_947478535.1 Acetobacteraceae bacterium | reverse complement strand
GGCGATCTGCTGCGCCTGCGCTTCGAGCAGGGCAATCAGGTCATCGCGCGAGAGCGTGAGAAGGGTTGCGCGGTCCACACACGCCGGTGAATCGAACCAGCCGTGACCGTGTCAAGCCAAATTACAACGGATGGGGGTGAGCAATTACTGGCGCGGTCCATCGCATCCGGCTTCATGATCGGCGTCACGAAGTTGTACTTCGAGAAGTCGAACACCTCGACCTTGTCGCCGAGTTCCTTGAACAGGTCGTTGAACGGCCAGGGCGTGTACATGGCCCAGTTCGCCATGTCCGGGTCCCAGTCCAGCGCCATGCGATAGGTTTCCTCCAGCGTCTCCGGCGTCTCGTTGTCGAGGCCGACGATGAACTGGGCCTCCGCGACAATGCCGTTGGCGCGCAGCAGCTGGATGGCCTTCTTGTTCTGCGCGACTGTGGTTTCCTTGTTGAAGCGGTCGAGCTTCAGCTGCGCCGCCGCTTCCGTGCCGAGCGAGACATGGATCAGCCCCGCCTTGCGATACAGCGGCAGCAGCGCCTCATCCCGCAGGATGTCGGTAACACGGGTGTTGATGCCCCACAGCACCGGCAGGTTGCGCGCGACCAGCTCCTCGCAGAACTCCACGAATTTCTTCTTGTGGATGGTCGGTTCCTCATCCGCCAGGATGAAGAAGCCGACGCCGTGGTTGCGCACGAGATCCTCGATCTCGTCCACCACCTTCTTCGGGTCCCGCACGCGATAGTCGCGCCAGAATTTCCACTGGCTGCAGAAGGAACAGGTGAAGGGACAGCCGCGCGCCAGGTTGGGGATGGCGACGCGGGTGTTCATCGGGATGTAGATGTACTGCTTCCAATCCAGCACGCCCCAATCCGGCGTGATGCGATCCATGTCCTTGATGGGCGGGCAGGCCGGAGTCGCCACCACCTTGCCATCCTCGGCGTAGGCGATCCCCTTCACCGTCGCGCGGTCCGCCGGCCAGCGGCCTTCGTCAATGCAGCGCACCAAGTCGAGGAAGACCTGCTCGCCCTCGCCCCGCACCACCGCGTCGATCCAGGGGGCCTCCCCCAGCACCTGCGGATACATGAAGGTGCCGTGGATGCCGCCGAGCACGGTGACCGCCTTCGGGCAGGTCTCCTTTGCCAGCTTCAGGATGTTCTCCGCCGCGTAGATCGCGGGGGTGATGGCGGTGGCGCCGATGACATCGGGCTTCAGGCGGATGAGCGCGTCCCGCACCTGATCATCCGTCATGTCGCTGGTCATCGCGTCGATGAAGGTGAGGTCGGAATAGCCCTCCGCCTTCAGATAGCCTGCGAGGTAGGCCACCCAGGCGGGTGGCCACTTGCCGGCGATCTCGGCGCCGCCGGAGTGATAATTCGGGTGGATGAGCACGATTCGCATGGACGCCCTCCGCCGGTTCGGACCGGTACTGGGGCCAAGTCTCGCCCCGATCGGGAGGGCGCGACCTTGATGCGTGTCAAGTTTTGTTGACGATTCAAGTGTCAATTAATCTTAACACTTCTCCACCGCCGTCAGCAGGCAGCCTGGCCGAGCGGTGTGGATGTTGATGAAGCGGGTTCGCGGGTCGGCCAGCGCCCGCATCAGGATGGGGGCAACCTCACGCCCCTCGCTCACCGCACCGAGGTCATAAAGGCACAGCTCCGCCGCGTCGTAGGACCGCACGGAGACGATGCCATTCGCCAGCACGATGGGGGCGATCTCATCCTCCGCCGTGAAGCGAGCGCAGTCCCGCGCATGCAGGAAGATCGGGCTCGGCGTCCAGTACACGCCCTGAGGATGGGGAAGATTGTAGCTGCCGAGCAGCATCTCCTCCCCCACCTCGCCCAGCCGCAGGCAATGGCGGCAGGGAAAGCCGGGGCCATCGACGCTGCGGCGATGCAGCGCCAGCCCCCGATCATCAAGCCCGGTGGCGCGCCAGCGCGTGGCGGTTTCGGTGGGGATGGGTGTGCAGCGGAAGCGGGGCATGGCGGTCTCCTTGGCCGCCTCGATCCTGCCCGGTCGTGGCGAAGCGCCGCCATCCGGGCGTTGCGCTGGCGCGGATCAGGCAACACGCTGACCACGCTCCATCCGGTCGAACAACTCGACCGCCCAGGTGATGCGCTCCGCCAGGTTCTGCGGCATCGCATCCCGCGGTGGCGGCGTGTTCGCCACCGCCTCCACCAGGAAGCGGGTCGCGGGCAGTGCCGGGGCCGCGTTTTGCACCGGGCGCAAGGCGAGGGCGGAGACGCTGCGCGCCAGCAGCCAGGCCTTGCGGCGGGCCGGCACCACGGCGCGGCGGCTGATCGAATCGAGCCCCTGGCGTTCCACCGCACGGCCGATCTCGGCATAGACACGCCGCGCCGCACCGATGCCCGCCCGGCAATCGCGCGGCAGCAGGGGGATGCCCTGCTCCGCCCGGTCATACAGCGCATCCGCCGCATCCAGCAGCCGCTGGACAACCCGGCCGATGGCCGGGGTGAAGATGGGGTTGGCCAGGAAATCGGCGGGGTGCACCCCTTCCTCCCGCATCCAGTCCAACGGCAGGTAGAGCCGGCCATTGCGGGCATCCTCCCCCACATCGCGAGCGATGTTGGTGAGCTGCATGGCAACGCCGAGGTCGCAGGCCCGCGCCATCGCCACGGGATCCCTGACGCCCATCAGCAGAGTCATCATCGCGCCTACGGCGGCGGCGACCCGCGCGGCGTAATCCTGCAAGGCCGGCAGGTCCCGGTAGAAGCGCCCCTCGGCATCCCAGGCGAAGCCTTCCAGCAGCGCTTCCGGCAGCGCGCGGGGAATGGCGAAGCCCTCTACCACGCCGGTGAAGGCGCGGTCCGCCGCATGCGCATGCGGCTGCCCGGCATAGATGGCATCGAGCCGCGCCCGCAGCCCATTCAGCGCCGCCTCGGTCGCCTCCGCGAGGTCGATCTCATCATCCGCGACGCGGCAGAAGGCGTACAGCGCGGCCGCGGGATCGGCGATGCGGGATGGCAGCAGCAGCGAAGCCGCGCGGAAGGATTTCGAACCGCCCGACAGCAGCGCATGACACGCCGCGAGATCCTCCGCGCCGGTGGCGTCATCGATCATGAAATTCCCCCCCCGCCCCGCATCATGGGGCAGCCTCGGCCGTGATCAAAGCGGAACATGGTGCCGGCGCCTCCTCATGCGCGAGGTGACCGAGGCCCGGCAGGGTGACGATCCGCGCGCCGGGCAGAATGGCGTGCACGCGCGCGGCCTGCGCCGGCGGCACGGCGCGATCCTGCGCGCCCACCACCAGGACCAGCCGGGCCGAAAGCCTTGGCAGATCCCGCAACAGCGGCACGAGATCCCAATGCGCCATCATGCCGAGCGCGGCGGCGAGATGCCCGGAATGGCGGAACAGACGAGCGTAGAGATCGACGCCGCGGGCATCGATACGGCTGCCGGTATCCGTGAGCAGCCGTTCCGCCACGGCGCGGTCCGCCGCCCGCCAGGCAAACAGGCTCGGCACGAAGGGCAGCCCGGCCAGCAGCCGGGCCGTTCGCGTGAAGAAGGCCGCGTGCCGGTCGCCCAGCGGCTGCAAGGCGCCGTTCAGGCTGATGATGGAATCCGGCGCGATGCGGCCATCCAGCGCCATCCGCAGCAGGATGGCGACCCCCGCGGAATGCCCGGCCGCGAAGGCCGGTTCCAGCCCCAGCGCCCGCAGCAACGCACCGACGGACGCCGCCATGCCCGGCAGCGAAAGCCGCGCCTGGGGCACGCCCTGGGTGAAGCCATGGCCGGGCAGATCCGGCGCCACCACGGTGAAATGACCGGCCAGCAGCGGCAGCATGTCCCGCCACGAATGCGTCGCGGCGGCTGTGCCGTGCAGCAGCAGCAGCACCGGACCCTGCCCCATCACCTGCACATGCCAGCGGATGCCGGCGGCCTCGACGAAACGGCTCGCCTCGCGATTCGGCCAGTCCCGGCCTTCGCGGGCCCATGCCGGCCATTGCGGCATCGCCCGTCACGCCGCGCCGCGGGTGGAAGCGACCGCGGCCGAAAGGCGTTCGGAATTCGCCGCGGGCAAGGCGAGGTAACGCGCGCCCATCGCCGTCGCCAGGGTCTTCGCGAAGGGCACGGGGCGCGGCGCCGTATCCACCACCAGCGCCGCGATACCGGCGGCGCGCAGCGGCCCGGCGGCAGCCAACGCATCGGCTTCCGCCTGCGGCCGCCCCGGCGCACCGGCCAGGGAGATGTTCGCCCGCCCATCCGTCAGCAGGATGACCAGTGGCGTGCGGCCGCGCCGCCCTTCCTCCTCCACCAGTCGCGAAGCCGCCTGGATGCCGGATGCCAGCGGTGTTGCCCCGCCGCCGGGCAGGCCGGCCAGGCTCCGCTTGGCGCGAACCAGGGAATTCGTCGGTGGCAACAGCAGATCCGCCGCGTAGCCGCGAAAGGCGACAACGGCCACGCGGTCCCGCCGCACATAGCAATCCGCCAGCAGCATCTCCACCGCGCCCTTCGCCTCCGCCAGGCGGTTGAGCGCGGCGGACCCTGAGGCATCGACGACGAAGATAGCCGTCGTCTCGCCCAGTTGCTGGAAGCGCATCAGACGCACATCGTCGCGCTTGACGAGGATGCGTGGCCCGGGGCGACCCGCGCGTTCGCGCAACCGCAGCGGCTGCCAGGGCGCGGCGGCGCGCAGCGTTTCCACCAGCGACAGTCGCGCCCCATCCCGCAAAGCGCCGGCACGGGTGCCGATCGGCCGCCCGCGCTGCGCCGATTTCCGCCGCTGCCCGGCGCGCCCCTGCTGCCCGGCGGCACGCCGCGCTGCATTGCGCGCATCGACACCCAGTGCGGCGAGCAGCCCAGCCGGCAGCGCAGCGCGAGTCGCCGCCAGCAGCATTTCCTGCAAGGCCTGCGGGTCTGGGCCATCCTCCGGCTGCTGGTCCGCCTCGTTCTCGGCCTCAGGCGGAGGCGGCTCTGGCGGCGGTGGCTCGGCCTCCGGTGGCGCTTCCTCAGGCGGCAATTGCGTCGCGCGCGGGCCATAGACGAGCCGCACGGCAAGGCCGGCATCCGCAGCTTCCACGGTCTCCCGCCCCGCCAACGCGGCGGCGGCACGGGCAGCACGCAGCGCCAGCAGGGGCGCGCGGGCGGAGCCGATACCGAAGGCGATCCCGGCGGCGCAAAGCGCTTCCGTCACCGCGTCGGGCACGGTGACGTAGGGGAGCCGCGCCCGGGCGCCTTGGACGACGATAGGCGTCGCGCCCTGCCACGCCGCGACGCCGGCCTGGGGCAGATCCTCCAGCCGCAGGCGGAAGGCCAGACGCTCCGCCAGGGCGGCGGGAGGCTGTTCCTCCTCCGCCACCCCTTCGTCGAGCGCCACGACGGCAATCCGCGCGGGCAGCATCAGCGAAAGCCCGTCCCGCTGCACCGCGACTTCCCGCGCATCCAGCACCGCGGAGAGCTTGGCGCCCGTGGCGGTTTCCATCCGTTCCGCCATCGCGGCGATGACCAGGCCGCCATCGGCTTCCGCCAACACGCCGCGCTCCGCGACGGGACGGCCGACGGCCAATGTCGCGGTCAGATCGAGGCCGCCGAGCAGGCGGCTATCCGGCACGCCCGCGGGCAGGCGGCGCCAGGGGGTGCCTTCCGGCAGGGCTTCGCGCAGCAGGCGCAGCCAGCGGTCCCGCGCGAAGCCCGGCGCCGCTCGCAACACCGCACCGCCAAGGCCCACGGGATCAATGGCCAGCAGCAGCGCCGCCTGTCCCGCATCCAGCGCGGGCGAGTAGCCCGGACCCCCCACGGGCGAAGCGCCCGGGTCGTCCGTCACGGGCCGAAGACTTCCGCCACCGCGCGCTCCACCCGCGTTGTCGCCACCGCCTCATCCAGCGGGTTGCGGCGCAGGCGATGGCGCAGCGCGGGGGCGGCGATGCGCTTCAGATGATCCAGCGCGACACCCCGCGCGCCTTCCAGCGCCGCCAGCGCCCGGGCGGCGCGGATCAGCGTGAGTTCACCGCGCAGCCCATCGGTGCCGAGCGCCATGCAGAGCTTCGCCGCATCCTCCAGCGCCTTGTCCGGCACCACGACACGCGGCAGCAGCCGACGCGCCGCGAGGATGCGCCGGCGCGTCGCACCGGCCGCCTTCTCCCACTTCGCGACAAAGCGGTGCGGGTCGTGTTCGAAATCATCGCGCCGCCGGACAACCTCGACCCGCGTCGGCAGGTCGGTCGGCGTGCGGACCTCAACGCTCAGGCCGAATCGGTCCAGCAACTGCGGGCGCAATTCCCCTTCCTCGGGGTTGCCGGAACCGATGAGGACGAATTTCGCGGGATGGCGAATCGAGATGCCTTCGCGCTCGACCACATTCTCCCCACTCGCGGCGACATCGAGCAGGAGGTCCACCAGGTGGTCCTCAAGCAGGTTGACCTCATCGATGTAGAGGAAGCCGCGATGCGCGCGGGCCAGCAGGCCTGGCTCGAAGGCCTTCACGCCTTCCGCCAGGGCGCGTTCGATATCCAGCGCGCCCGCGACGCGATCTTCCGTCGCACCCAGCGGCAGATCGACGACCGGGACGGGCACGGTTGCTGCGCGCAGGCTCGACTTGCCGGCACAATGTTCACAACTGCCGGAAGGCCGCGCCGGATCACAGCCGAAGCGGCAGCCGGCGACCACCTCCATCGGCGGCAGCAGCGCCGCGAGGGCCCGCACCGCCGTCGATTTGCCGGTGCCGCGATCGCCGAAGACCAGCACGCCACCGACGGACTGGTCGACCGCCGCGATCAGCAGCGCGAGCTTCATCTCCTCCTGCCCCACAATGGCATCGAAGGGGAAGACAACACGCCCCGATTGGGGCTTCGCCCGGGCGCGCGTCGCGCGCACCGGTACGTCATCAGAATCCGTAGCCGTCGTCCCCTCCCCCGCCGCGGGCAGGCTTCCGGCCGCCAGATCCATCAGGCGGCCCGCCTGAGACTGAATTGGGACCACACGGCGGACAGGCTGGCAACCAGGTGGTCCATATCCGCGTCGCTATGGACCGGGCCGGGCGTGATGCGCAGCCGTTCCGTACCGCGCGGCACGGTGGGGTAGTTGATGGGCTGCACATAGACGCCATGCTCATCCAGCAGGATGTCGCTGATCGCCTTGCAGACCACGGGATCCCCCACCATCACCGGCACGATGTGGGAAGGATTGTCGAGATGCGGCACACCGATGGAATCGAGGCGCTTGCGCAGCGTCGCCGCCCGTTCATGCAGCCGCTCGCGCTCCACATTCGAGGCCATGAGATGCTCGATGCTCGCCCGTGCACCGGCGGCGACGGCCGGCGGCAGGGCGGTGGAGAAGATGAAGCCGGAGGCGAAGCTGCGAACGAAATCGCACATCGCCGTGCTGCCGGCGATATAGCCGCCGATCACGCCGAACGCCTTTGCCAAGGTGCCTTCGATGACGGTCAGGCGATGCGCGACCCCATCACGATCCGTCACACCGCCGCCATGCGCGCCATAGAGGCCGACGCCGTGGACCTCGTCGCAATAGGTCATGGCGCCATACTTCTCCGCCACGTCGCAGATGGCAGCGATGGGGGCGATATCGCCATCCATGGAATAGACACTCTCGAACGCCACCAGCTTCGGCGCCGAGGGGTCGATCTCCGACAGCACGCGCTCCAGATCCTCCACGTCATTGTGGCGGAACATGCGGCGCTGGGCGCGGCTGTGGCGCATGCCCTCGATCATCGAGGCGTGGTTCATCTCGTCGGAGACGATGACACAGCCCGGCATGCGCGATGCGAGGGTGGACAGCGACGCCCAGTTCGACATGTAGCCGGAATTGAACAGCAGCGCGTCTTCCGTGCCATGCAGCGTGGCCAGCGCGCGTTCGAGCAGCACATGCTCATGATTGGTGCCGGAGATGTTGCGCGTACCGCCGGCGCCAGCGCCGTAGCGGTCCAGCGCGCCATGCATCGCGGCCAGAACCTTCGGATGCTGCCCCATGCCAAGATAGTCGTTCGAACACCATACCGTGACTTCGCTGGTGCGGCCGTTCCGATGCCGCACGGCGCGCGGGAATTCACCGGCGCGGCGCTCGATATCCGCGAATACGCGGTAGCGACCTTCACGGCGCAGGGTGTCGAGCTGCGTGCGGAAGAAGGATTCGTAGTTCATCTCGGACCCCCCATGGCCAATTCTGGCTTGAGCCGGGCTAGCCCCGGCGGAACGAAGGCAAAGGCACGATAGCGCGGCATCACGTAGCGGGGGACGGCGCGGGCCGCCCTTCCTTCCGCGATGCCATTCCCCAGCGCCACAACGCATCCGCGGGCACCGGCATCACCATGAAGAAATGTTCCAGCAGCCCCAGCGCGACGAGGCTGGCCAGCAGCGAGAAGCCCGCCACTTCGTGGGGCGTGGCGGCGGGAGCCGCCGCCTGCATCGACAGCAGCACGCAGGCCGCCGCGCCGGCGATGACGGAGATCGGGAACAGCCAGTTCATCCGGGCCCGGCGGAAGAAGCTCTCGATGTAGCGGAGGTGATCCGGCAGGAAGGATTCCGCCAGGTTCCGCACGCCGAGATACACATTCAGCTTGGCGCTCTGCCGCATTCCCCAGAAGGCGAGGAAGGTCCACAGCCCAATCCGATTCGGCGCGCCCCAGGTGATGGCCGCGATCAGCAGGGCGCCCGCGATGATCGCGAACTCATGCCAGAGAATCGCAGCGAGTGCGGCCCGCAGACGCACCCAACCTTCGGCCGCTGGCGGGCATGCCACGCGACGCGGCCCCGTCACCAGCCCGGTCAGAAAAGCGGTCTCGATCCACCCCCAGACCAGCACGCCAAAGACGAAGCCGAGATAGGCGCTGGTCGCCGTGGTGTACCACGCCGTCAGGTGCAGGCCGAGCAGGCCGGTGAGAAGCAGCGTGGTGGCACCCAGCATGGTCCAACGGAAGGTCTCCGGGCGGAGACCGTCGAGATAGATGATCACCCCCGTGCTGAACCACCAGAGGAACAGCGTGAACAGCGCGGGAAGGCCATGTTCGGCCATGCTGGCTATGCCCCGCCCTACCAGGCCGGCGCCAGCCGCGCGTCATCAGGCAACGCGTGGCGACGGGGGCGGAGGAAATACAGGCGCGCGAAGGACGCAGCCGCGGCGGCGGAAAGGCCGATGCGCTTGACACCCCCCACCACGCCACCCTGGCGCCGCGCCGCACCCATCGCATCGGCGATCTTGCGAAGGCGCTCGAGGCCACGGAGGAAGCTCGGATTGTCGACATCGAGCGTCGCGGGAAAAACCTGGCGGCAGATCTCCTCCGTGATGCGGAAGACGCACATGTCGTATTCCGTTGGCGTCATGCCCAGTGCCTCATGAAAGGCAGGTCGGGCGTGGTCGCGCACATACATCGTCGCGAAGACCGCGAGCTGGAAGAAGCGCACCCAATAGGTGTTCATGCCATGCAGCAGATGCGGGTTCGCCCGCATCAGCAGGGCGAAGGCCTCACCATGGCGGAACTCGTCATTGCACCAGTTGTCGAACCACTTGAAAATGGGGTGGAAGCGCAGCTCCGGGTGCCGCTCGAACTGACGGAAGATGGTGATGTAGCGGGCGTAGCCGATCTTCTCACTGAGGTAGGTTGCGTAGAAGATGAACTTCGGCTGGAAGTAGTGATATTTCTTGGCCTTGGTCAGGAAGCCGAGATCGACGCCGACGCCAAGGTCCTTCAGCGCGTCGTTGATGAAGCCGGCGTGCCGGCTTTCATCACGCGCCATGACACTGAAGATGTCCTTCATGTCGGGATTCGTCACGCGCTTCTTGATCTCGGCGTAGAGCACGCAGCCCGAGAATTCGGCGGTGACGGAGCTGACGAGGAATTCGAGCAATTCCTTCTGCAGCGGCTGCGGCAGCTTCTTGATGTCGAATTCGTCGAATTCTGCTGTGCGGGTAAAGTGCCCGCGATTCGGGTCGGCGTGGAATTCCGCCATCATCTCGTCCCACTGCTTGCGCACGGGCTCGATGCTGATCTTGTCCATCGCGTCGAAATCGGTGGTGTAGAAGCGGGGCGAGAGCACCGTCTCCGTCAGCGCCATCCGGGTCGCGACGCCATCGGCATCGGGGCGGCCACCGGGAGTACCACTGGGAGCCCCCCCGGAGGTCTGGGATATCTGTGCGGGCGTGCCTTCATTGGGCCCGCCGAGGATCAGCGTTTCCATCACGCAGCCTCCTTCGGCTCGAACCCGCAGTGGTAGAGCTCCGTCAGCTCGAAGATCGCGACCCATTGCGTCCAGAAACGCTGAAGGGCGTTGGCGCGGATCACGGTCGCATGCGTCTCGAAGGTATAGCGTTCGCCGAATTCCACGCGGCCGGTCGTGCCGTGAACGATGACTTGGTCGCCGGGATTGAGAAACACATTCTCCGGCACCGCATAGGCGTGGAAGCTGTCGGCGGTACGTTCGATATCCACTGAACAGGGCACTTCGAGGGTCTCGCCCCCCCCGAAGATCGCCCGGCCCACTCCCCAGTGGCCGTTCATCTCTGGTTCTCCATGGTTGGAAGGAAACGCGCGAAGGATTCCACGTTGGTCTGCCCGTAGGCGGCCATGTCGAGCCGCGTCCGGGTGGTGGGATCCTCGAGCGTCAGTCGTCCGTCTGACCAGCCGGTCAGGCGAAAAGGGGTCTCGTCACCCACGCCGCCGAGCCGGCGGCCGCGCACCAGACCGCGCATCGCGCCTCGCACGAAGCCGTCCTCGCCGGGCTCGAGGGTCGCCACCTGCAGTCGCGTCAGCGCGTCCGTCACGACCACGCCGCCATCGCTGCGATCTGCGAAGAGTATGTCACGCGAGGCCAGCACAGTGGCTGCGGCGCGGTCCTCTCGCGTGCTGCCGAGGGGCGGCATCGTCGTCACCGCCAGCATACCTGCGATGACCAGAGCGGAGCCGAGAAGCCCGCCCTTGACCGAAGCGCCCCTGCGGATTGCCTGTGCCATGCTTGGCTCCCCCTCAGGCCATTGCCGCGGCGCCGGACCGTGCAGCATCGCGTGCGGCATCGGCCTGCGTCATCGGCTGTACGGGAACCGCGGCATGGGCCGCGAGCGCGCGCGAGAGAATCTGTGCCGCCTGCTCCGCATCGGCCAGGCCCCGCAGCATCGGCTCGGGCCGCGCCAGGCGGAAGCTGCGCGCATGCGGCCAGACAGCCAGCCAGGCGATGCGGTGCGGCGCGACGAGTGAGACGGTGATGTCTCCCGTGCCATCGCCATGCCGCGTCACGCCTGCCGACTGGATCAGCGCGAAGGGCAGGTTGATAGTCATCGGCAGGGCGACGCCAATCCGCAGCACGATGCGCCGGTTGGTGATGGTGTAGAGCGACGTGCGCGCCGACAGCACCGCGAAGCCCGCGAGGAATCCGATCGGCGCCGCACCGACGGCGAGCATGAGCAGGCCGCCCATCAGCGCATCGATCGACGTTGCCCCTTCGGCCGCCATCGCCGTGCCGCGCAGCACGCCGAGCAGCGCGAAATACATCGCCATGCCGCGCAAATGCAGCGCGCGGCGCGCGATCCCGCCCCAGCGCGGCGCGCCCTGCCACAGGATGTGCTCCCCCTCGGGAAGCGCCTCCGGTAGGCCCGGGATGGGTTCCCAATCGTGCTCGAAGATCGAAGGCCGGGTGCGGCTGGTCATACCAGCGGCTCGCTGCGCGCGGGCGTCGCGAAGAAGTGGCCACCGCCGAAATAGCCCGAAACCTTGTCTTCCTCGAGCAGCGTCACCTGATCCGGGTTCCGGATGCCAGGGGCCGCGGCCAGCTGTTCGGAGGTGACGGACACTACGCGCACCGTGCCCTCCCCATTGATGGTGCAGAGGAACATCGGCACCAGCACGCGACGATCTCCCGCAGCAGTCTCCACCTCGACATACCTGAGGATGTATTCGGATTTGTCGACCCAGAGATCGACCACCGTGCCCGCAACCTTGTTATCCAGCGTCATCACCGGCTTGCCGCGGGGGTCGGGGTCCGACGCCTCGATGTGCCAGCCCGGTGCGGCGCGCAGCGGCACGATCTTCGGCATGTTGTCGTCGAAGGTCATGTCGGGCACATCGGCGCGGTGCGCCCAGGCCGCCGGGCCGATGCCATCCTTCATCGCATCCCCGGTCGGGATCAGCGGGGCGCCCGGTGCGTTGTCGTACGGCACCACATGCGCGCTGATGTCGCGTTCCTCCGCGCGGGGCGGGAAATGTGCGGGATGCGCGAGCTTGAACACCTTCAGCTCCGGCGTGCCGGGGAAGCCGTGGATCGGCGCGCGCAGCGGCTTGTCCGGCCGATCGGAGATCAGCGGATAGCCTTCGCGCTTCCCTTCACGGTGCAGCCAAAGCACCAAGCCGACGAAGAAGGCGAAGAAGGCGTAGAGCGACATCGCGGCGATGTCGAAGTTTACGGGCGTGGACATGCGGGTCTCCGCTTCCTTGGCTCGAATTCAGGTCAGATAGGCGCGGGGCCGGCAAGGCCGGATCCGGTAAGGAGCTCGGGCCGCGTGACCCGCGGATGCGCACGGCGCACCAGCGGGCCAACGACCGCGAGGGTGACGAACAACAGAACGATCTCGATCAGGTAGACACCAACGTAGCCAGTGGCGGGGTGCATCAGCCCATCGCCGAGCCACCCGCTTTCCGTCAGCGCCGTC
The DNA here is from genome assembly GCA_947478535.1 of Acetobacteraceae bacterium. Next base: position 1,512 of record CANJXD010000096.1, on the reverse strand, counting down.
ACGCCGTCTCGCAACGCGCCGCCAAAGGCCATCGCGCAGCCCGCGGCCGTTGCCTGCACGGCACCCCAGACGCCAAGCGCGAGGCCCGTCTGCTCCGAAGGCGCCGCCGCCATGCAGGCTGTCAGCGTCGCATGGCCGAACAGGCCGGCGCCGAAGCCGATCACGCAGACGCCGAGGGCGAAGATCGGTGTCTGACCGATAACGCCCGACATCACGATCAGGCTGAAGCCCACAATCCCGAACAGCCCGCCATGGGCTGCGACCAGATGCGCATCCGCGCCCAGGCTCAGCCGGCGCGCGGCGCGCAGGAAGCCGACGACCGCGGCGGCGGCGAGCAACGCGGAAAGCGCCGTCGTGCCGCCAACGCTCAGGCCGAGGATCTGGCCGCCATAGGGCTCCAGCAGCACATCCTGCATCGCGAAACCCGCGGTGCCGAGGCCCGCGCCCAGAAGACGCCGGTTCCAGGGGCCGGTCTGCCGCAGCAGCCGGAAGCTTTCGAGGAAACCGGGCTCCTTCGCCTGATCGGCGAGCCTGGCGGTGCGGGACGGGTCCCGCCCTTCCTGCTGCCAGACCGCGACGAGGTTGAGGATCAGCGTCAGCGCGGCGGAACCCTGCACCACCTGGATCAGCTTCAGCTGGCTGAAATCCGCCAGCAGGGCACCGAAGATCAGGCCCGCCAGCACCATGCCGAACAACTGCATCGCCGATAGCATCGCCACGACATTCGGCTGCTGGTCACGCGGCGACAGGTCGGTAGCCAGCGCGAGGCCCACCGTCTGCACCATGTGCATGCCGGCCCCCGTCATCAGGAAGGCGATGGCCGCGGCAAGCTGGCCGGTCCAGGGCTCGGCCCAGGTATCGCCGGACAGCACGAGCAGCGCGAAGGGCATCATCGCCAGACCGCTGAACTGGATCGTCGTGCCGAGCCAGAGATAGGGCACGCGGCGCCAGCCAAGCACGGATTTGTAGTTGTCGGACCGGAAGCCGATCAGCGCGCGCAGCGGCGCGAAGACCAGCGGCAGCGCCACCATGGCCGCCACCAGCCAGGCCGGCACCTTCAGCTCCACGATCATTACCCGGTTCAGCGTACCGACCAGAAGGATCGCCGCCATGCCGCAGGAAATCTGGAACAGCGACAGCCGCAACAGCCGCGACATCGGCAGGCGTTCCGATGTGGCGCTGGCGAAGGGCAGCAGATGCGGCCCAACGCCTTGCCAAAGACGGATGATCCGGCCGGCGGGCTTGCTCATCGGCGGCGCAGCTCCAGCGCCTGGGACGTATAGAAGCCACGGGCAACACGCCGTTCGCGGCCGATCGTCCAGTCCGCCAGGGCAGGCTCCGCCGCGATCAGGCGGCGTAACAAGGCGGGCGCCACCGGCACGATGGAGGGTGCACGATCGCCGCGCGGAAACAGCTTGCCGACATTGTGCATCGCCGCCAGCAGAGGGGTGCGCGGGGCGAAGGTGAAGACGATGGAGGAGGCGGTGCGCGCGGCCAGCAAACCGAGAACTC
>CANJXD010000095.1 GCA_947478535.1 Acetobacteraceae bacterium | reverse complement strand
GGCCGTGGTCGCCCAGCATCTCCCCATGGTCGGAATGGTAGAGGATGATGGTGTTGTCGGCCTGCCCGCTGGCCTCCAGCGCCGCGAGGATGCGGCCGACCTGGTCGTCCAGGTGCTGGATCATGGCGTAGTAGTTCGCCTTCACCGCCAGCGCGTCATAATCCTCCGGCACATGGGAGGCGACCTTGTCGTGGTCCCGCTCGCCGGTCGGGGGCGGTGACGGAGGGCGGCGGATGGTGGGGTCCAGCGGCACCACCTGCTGCTGGTCCACGGCGGAAAAATCGCGCCAGCGTTCGGCATCGGAGGCGCGCCACAACGGCAGGGGGAGCGTGTCCGCCTTCACTTTCGCCAAAGCTTCCGGCGGCGCGTCGAAGGGGGCGTGCGGGTCGAAGGAATTGACGGACAGGCACCAGGGCCCATCGCGCCGGTCCGTCATGAAGCGGATCGCCATCTCCGCGCACCAGGTGGATTGGTGCAGTTCGGCCGGTACGCCGGCGCCGACGAAGGCGCCCTTGTCCCGATACAGCGCCTGCGGATCGACCTTCTTCTCATGCCGCAGCCAGTGTTCGTAGGAATCGCCCCGGGCGGCGTCGGGCGTCGGGTGGTGGTTCCAGTGGAAGACGCGGTAGCCGTCATCCGTGCGCTTTTCGTGATACTTCGCGGCGGAGAGATGCAGCTTGCCGATCAGGCCGCAATCATAGCCGTGATCGGCGAGGATGCGCGTCACCAGCCGCTCATGCGCCGGGAAATGCGTGTTGCCGTTGCGATAGACGTTGTGGCTGGCCGGGTAGCGCCCGGTGAGCATCGAGGCGCGGGACGGCGTGCAGATCGGCGATTGCGTGTAAGCCCGCGTGAAGGCCGTGCCGCGCGCGACAAGGCCATCCAGCGTCGGCGTCGCGATATGCGCGTTGCCGAGGGCGTGGATCGTGTCCCAGCGCTGCTGGTCGGAACAGATCCAGAGGATGTTCGGCTTTCTCATTGTGTGTGCCCGCAGGCTTCGCCTGCGGACCCCTCAAACGGCGGGCGCGGGCTCCGCGCGCTTGCCTTCGCGGCACTTGCCGCGGGCGCCGTTCGGCGCCTCGGCCCTGCGGGCCGCAGGATGCGCCTGATGTCCAAGGCCGTCACTCGACCCGCACCGATGCCGCACGCACCGCGCGTTCCCATTGCACCCGCTGCGCCGCGATCAGCGTGGCGAAATCATCGGGCGTCCCCGGCGCAGCGGCGGCGCCGAGGTCCACGAGGCGGGCCTGCACCTCCGGCATCGCCAGCACGGCGCGGACCTCCGCATTCAGGCGGGTGACAATGGCATCGGGCGTCGCGGCGGGGGCGGACAAGCCGAACCAGCCGGGGGCGGCGAAGCCGGGCAGGCCAGCTTCCTCCGCCGTCGGCACCTCCGGCCAGGTGGCGATGCGCGGGCTTCCCGCGACCATCAGCGGCCGCACGCGCCCGCCCTGCACTTGCCCTCCGGCTTCGAGGGGGGAGGCGATCATCGCATCGACGCGCCCGGCGGCGAGATCCGCCACCGCCGGGCCACCACCGCGATAGGGGACATGCAGTACATCGATGCCGGCCTGCAGCTTCAGCAGTTCGAACGCCACATGCGGCAGGCTGCCATTGCCCGGGGAGGCATAGGAAAGCCCGCCCGGCCGCGCCTTCGCCAGCGCCACGAACTCCGCGAGGCTCCGCGCCGGCAGGTCGGCCCGCACCATCAGCGCGTTCGGCGCCAGCACCAGCAGGGCGACGGGGCGGAAATCCCGCACGGGATCATAGGGCAGGTTGGGATAGGCGAATTGGGTGATGACGAAGGGTGGTGGCGTCAGCAGCAGGGTGTAGCCATCCGGCGCACTGCGGGCGGCTTCCTGGGTCCCGATGACGGTCGCGGCCCCGGCGCGGTTTTCCACCACCACCGGCCGGCCGAGCCGGTTGGAGAGGTGGTTGGCCACCAGACGGGCCGAGACATCGGAGGACCCACCCGGCGCGAAGGGGACGATGATGCGGAGGGGGCGGCTGGGCCAGCTATCCTGCGCGCTGGCCAGGCCGGGGGCGGCCAGCAGCGGCAGCGCCGCGAGCATATGGCGCCGGGACGGGCCACGACCGGGGGGCTTGGTGATCATCATCTCCTCCGACGCCAGCGCGGCTTGCGGCGCTTGGCGGGGCAATGCTGGGCCGGCTGGGAAAGCGCTGTCAACGCGCCTTGATGCGCAAAAATACCGGTGCACTGGTATTGTGGAGGCATTTCGCGTCGCCTAGCCTTGGTCCATGCCTCGCCCCCGCCTCGCCGCCGTGGCGCCCCCGCCGCTGCCTCGCCTGCTGACGGACCGCTCCCGCCCAGCGCCGGAACAGCTCTATGCCGCGCTGCGCCGCGCCATCCTGCGGCTCGATCTTGCGCCGGGCGCGCCCGTGCCGGAACCCGCGATCGCCGCCCAGGCTGGCGTCAGCCGCACCCCCGTGCGCGAAGCCCTGCGGCGGCTGCGGGAGGATGGGCTGGTCGAGATTTTTCCCAATCTCGGCAGCTTCGTCACGCGCCTCTCCGCGGAGGGCCTGGCCGAAGCCGTGGCATTGCGCGTGCTGCTGGAAGGCGATGTCGCGGCCCGGCTGGCGGCAACGCCGGCCGGCCCCGCGGTGCTGCCCGCACTGCGCCGCCTGCTCGCGGACCAGCGCGCGGCGCTGGCGGCGGGCGACCTTGATGCGATCTATGCGCTGGACGAGGCCTTCCACACCGCGATGTTCGAGGCCGCGTGCCGCCCCCTGATGTGGTCCGCCTGCCGCGCCGCGCGGGCGCATATGGAACGGGTGCACCATGCCGCGCTGGCCGATCCCGGCCGCCCCGCCGCCGCCATCGCCGCCCATGCGACGATCCTCGACGGCATCGCCGCCGGCGCGCCGGAGATGGCGCGCGCCGCGATGGCCGATCATGTCCGGGCCAATGCCGCGGACCTTGCCGCCCTGGGCATGGCGCAACCGGATTGGATCCTTCCATGAGCATTCCCGCCCGTCTGCTCGGCATCACCGTCATGCCGGAATTCCTCCAGACCGAGGGGGCGGAGGCGGTGCTGGACAACCTCCAGCACCGGGCCGGGGCGAATGCCATCGCGACCTCGCCCTACGTCCTCGCTCCCGCGCCGGATGGCACGGGGGGGCGGGAGCCGCCGATCGATGGTGGCGCGGGCAAGGTCCGGCTGCTCGACCGCGCGCTGTGGGGACGGCGGGAGTTGTGGGTAAGGACGGCACCGTCCTTCATCGCCGATACCGCGCTCTATCGAGGCCTGCCCTACCAGCCCGCGCCGCCGGATGCGCTGACGGCGGCGGAGGGGCCGAAGCTCGCCGCCGCGCTGGATGCGGCGAAGCGCCGGGGCCTGGCGGTACAGTTGCAGGTGCAGGCGGCGATCCCGCCGGGCTATCGCGTGCAATTCGGCGGCCCACTGCCGGAGGATCGGCCGCGCCTGCCGGATGGGTCGGACGTGCCGGGGCGGGTCGATCTCAACGCCTCGCTCGCCTCCGATGCCGTGCTCGACTACCTCTGCGCCCTGCTGCGGGACCTGGTGCGGGCCTATCCGCAGGTCGATGCGATCCGGCTCGATTGGCCGGAATACCCGCCCTATGCCTTTCGGTCGCTGTTCTTCGACTTTTCGCCCGTGGCCTGTGACCTCGCGCGGCGGCTGGGCTTCGATGTCGCGGCGATGCGGCGGGACGCGCAGGCGGTGCTGGATGATGCCGCGAGCGGTACAGCGGCGCGGGCGCTGGTGGCGGCGATGCCGGGCGGCGCGACCCAGGCGATGCTGCGGCTGCTGGCGGCGCGGCCGGGGCTTTTGGAGCTCGCGCGCTGCAAGGCGGCCATCGCCACGCGCTTCATCGCCACCGCCGCCGCAGCGCTGCGCGAGGCCTCGGGCGGGCGGATCGCGCTGATCCCGCAGGCCTTCCCGCCGCCCTTCACCTTCGCCAGCGGCTTCGATGCCGCGGCCGTCGCGCCGCATGTCGGCGCCATGGGGGTGAAGCTCTACACCATGCATTGGCCGATGATTCTGCGCGCCTGGGCGGAAAGCCTGGGCGGGCCGGATAATCCGGCCCTGTTGGCAGCGCTGGCGGAGGCGCTGGACCTGGTCGATGGCCCCATCGACCCCGCCCGCTTCCGCTATCCCGAACCCGAGGAACCCCACCCCGTGGGACTCGCCGCGCAGGCGCGCAAGGTGGCGGCGATACGGGCGGCGGCGGGGGCGACACCGGTGATCGCCTTCTCCCACGCCTATGGGCCGGTGGGCGATGTGGTGGCACGCTTCGAGGCGGTTTGGCGCGCGTCCGCCGGGCGCGTCTTCGTCAATCGCTACGGCTATCTCTCGGACGCCAAGCTCGACGCGCTGGGCCATGCCGCCCGGCGCGCGCCGGAAGGAGGAAACGCATGACGACCATCCATCGCCGCGCCGCGCTCGGCGCCCTGGCGGGGCTGCTGCCCTGGAGGGCGCGGGCGCAAGGCAATTGGCCGGACCGGCCGATCACGCTGATCGTCCCCTTCGCCCCCGGCGGCGCCACCGACATGATCGGGCGCATGGTGGCGGAGGCGCTGGCGCCACGGCTCGGCCGGCCGGTGGTGGTGGAAAACCGGCCGGGTGGGGCGGCGAATATCGGTGTCGGCGCACTCGCCCGCGCCATGCCGGACGGCCACACCATCGGCATCGTCAGCCTGACGACGCTGGGCATGAACCCCTGGCTGTACCGGGACCGCCTGCCCTTCGACCCCGCGCGGGACTTCGCGCCGATCAGCAACGGTGCCATCACGCCGAACGTCCTGGTCATCAACCCCCGCCAGATTCCGGTGGGCACCCTGGCGGAGTTGGTGGCCTGGCTCGCAGCCAATCCCGGGCGGGCCAATTACGGCTCCTCCGGCGCCGGCACGGCGATCCATGTGGCGATGGAGGTCTTCCTCGCCGCCGCGGGGGTGACGGCGACGCATGTGCCCTATCGGGGGTCCGGTCCGATGATGACGGATCTGATCGGCGGGCAGATCGACCTGGCGGTGGATGGCGCGGCCGTCGCCTGGCCGCATGTGCAGGCGGGCTCGGTCAAGGCGATCGCCACCACCGGGGCGACGCGCGCCTTCTTCGCGCCGGAGTTGCCAACGCTGGCGGAAAGCTGGCCCGACGCCATCGTCGATCCCTGGCACGGCTTCGCGGCGCCGGCGGCCACGCCACGGCCGATCGTCGAGCGCCTGTCGCGCGAGATCCAGGCCGTGCTGCGCGACCCCGCCATCGTCGCGCGAATGCGCAGCCAGGTGATGATCCCCGCGCCGATGGAGCCGGACGCTTTTGCGGCTTTCATCACGGCCGAGCGCGGCCGCTACGGCCCGGTGATCCAGCGCGCGAATATTCGCGCGGAATAGGGGCCTCAGCTCCGCTGGGGCTGGGCCTCGAAGACCAGCATCTCCCGCCCCCGGTAATGGAAGTGGTCGCATTCGGTCATGCCGAGGTCGGTCAGCACGGCGCGGGACGCGGCATTGCCTTCCCACGCCACGGCGACAATGCGCGAAAGACCGCGCCGAAAACCGAAGGCCAGCGCGGCGCGCCCGGCCTCCCGCGCGAAACCCTTGCCGCGGCAGGACGGCCACAGTGCGAAGCGCAGCGCGACGCCGCGCCCATCCGGGCGCTCCATCAATCCGGCGATGCCGAGGAAATCACCCGTCCCGCGCTCGAACACCGCCCAGGTGCCGTAGCCCCGGACGAGCCAGAACTCCATGTCATCCTCCAGCTCCTCACGCGTCCTTTCGGGCGTGCGGGTGCCGTGGAGCATGAGGCCGAAGGCGGCGTCATCCGCCTTCAGCCGGATCAACTCGGGCAGGTTCTCCGGCGCCACGGGACGGAGCGAAAGCCGCTCCGTCGTGATGCCGTTGCCTTCCGCCAGGCGTTCGACGATCAAGGCCCTATCGGGCCAGCGGCTTGTACTTGATGCGGTGCGGCTCAACCGCCGCGGCGCCGAGTCGACGTCGCTTATCCGCTTCGTAGGCCTCGAAGTTGCCCTCGAACCACTCGACGTGGCTGTCGCCCTCGAAGGCGAGGATGTGGGTCGCGAGGCGGTCGAGGAACCAGCGATCGTGGCTGATCACCACGGCGCAGCCCGCGAATTCCTCCAGCGCATCTTCGAGCGCCCGCAGCGTATCGATGTCGAGGTCGTTGGTCGGTTCGTCCAGCAGCAGGACGTTGTGTTCCCGCTTCAGCATTTTTGCGAGGTGGACGCGGTTGCGTTCACCGCCCGAGAGCACGCCGACGCGCTTCTGCTGGTCGGCGCCCTTGAAGTTGAAGGCAGCGACATAGGCGCGGGACGGCAGGGTGCGCTTGCCGATGGTGATCTGTTCCATCCCATCGGAGATTTCCTGCCAGACCGTCTTGCCGTCATCGAGGCTGTCGCGGGACTGGTCGACATAGCCGAGCTTCACCGTCTCCCCCACCACGAGGCTGCCGCCATCGGGGGTCTCGACGCCGGTGATCATCTTGAACAGCGTGGATTTGCCGGCGCCGTTCGGGCCGATGATGCCGACAATGCCGCCGGGCGGCAGCTTGAAGGTCAGGTCGTCGATCAGCATGCGGTTGCCGTAGCCCTTGCGGAGCGCATCGGCGACGATGACGGTGTTGCCGAGGCGGGGCGCCGGGGGGATGACGATATCGGTGTCGCCCGCACCCTTCTCCAGGCTCTTCGCCAGCATTTCCTCATAGGCCGCGATACGGGCCTTGGACTTGGCCATGCGCGCCGCGGGGCTGCGGCCCATCCATTCCTGTTCCTTGGCAAGCTGGCGCTGGCGGGTGCTTTCCTCCCGCTCCTCCTGCTGCAGGCGCTTGCGCTTCTGGTCGAGATAGGCGGAGTAGTTGCCCTGGTAGGGGAAGCCCCGGCCGCGATCGACTTCCAGGATCCAGTTGGTGACGTTGTCGAGGAAGTACCGGTCGTGGGTGACGACCAGCACCGCGCCCTCATAATCCTTCAGTGTCTGTTCGAGCCAGGAGACGCTTTCGGCGTCGAGGTGGTTCGTCGGCTCGTCCAGCAGAAGCAGGTCCGGCTTTTCCAGCAGCAGCTTGCACAGCGCGACGCGCCGGCGCTCACCACCCGAGAGGTGGCCGACCTTGCTGTCGATCGGCGGGCAGCGCAGCGCATCGAGCGCGATCTCGATCTTGCGATCGATCTCCCAGCCCTCGCCCGCGTCGATCTTCTCCTGCAACTCCGCCTGCTCGGCGAGCAGGGTGTTCATCTTGTCGTCGTCCATCGGCTCGGCGAATTCCTCCGAGATCGCGTTGAAGCGCGCGAGCTGGGCGGAAAGGTCCGTGAACGCCTCCATGACGTTCTCACCGACTGTCTTGTCGGGGTTCAGGTGTGGCTCCTGCGGCAGGTAGCCGACGCGGGCGCCCTCCGCCGCCCAGGCCTCACCGCCGAATTCCTTGTCCAGCCCCGCCATGATCTTCATCAGCGTGGACTTGCCGGCGCCGTTCGGGCCGAGCACGCCGATCTTCACATTGGGGAGGAAGGAGAGGGTGATACCCTTGAAAACCTCACGCCCGCCCGGATAGGACTTGGTGAGGTCTTTCATCACATAGACATACTGCCAGGCGGGCATTGTCGGCGGTTCCGGAGACGTTCGGGGAGAGCGCGCGTTTTACCCCGCCCCCTCCCCCGCTGCAAACCGCGTGAAGCCTGGGTAGGCTGGCGGGACGCAAACGGTTGGAGTCGCCCCATGCCGCGCCGGATCGTTGACCTGTCCCTGCCGCTCGAAAACGGCGTGGCGGCGGACCCGCCGGGCTATGGCCCCAGCATCGACTACAGCACCCACAGGGACACGGCGGGGCAGCTTGTCGCCTTCTTCCCCGGGATCACGCCGTCGCAACTGCCGGCTGGGGAGGGCTGGGCGATCGAGTGGGTCCGCCTTTCCACCCATAACGGCACGCATCTCGACGCACCTTGGCACTACGCCAGCACCATGGATGGCGGCGCGCCGGCGCTGAAGATCGACGAGGTGCCGCTGGATTGGTGCATCGGCCCGGGGGTGAAGCTGGATTTCCGGGACTTCGCGGATGGCCATGTAGTGACGGCGACGGAGGTGCAGGCGGCGCTGGCCGCCATCGGCCATGGGCTGCGGCCCGGCGATATCGTGCTGGCCAATACCGGCGCCGGGGCCTGCTACGGACGAGAGGATTATGTCGCGCGCGGCTGCGGCTTCGGGCGGGAGGCAACCCTGTGGCTGACCGGCCAGGGGGTGAGGGTGGTGGGGACGGATGGCTGGTCCTGGGACGCGCCCTTCGAGCACACCAAAGGCCGCGTCGCGGCAACCGGCGATGCCAGCCTGATCTGGGAAGGCCACAAGGCGGGGCGGGAGGCCGGCTATTGCCAGATCGAGAAACTGACCAACCTCGACCAGCTGCCGCCCACGGGATTCACCGTGAGCTGCCTGCCCGTGAAGATCCGCGCGGCCTCCGGCGGGTGGTGCCGGGCGGTGGCGATCTTCGAGGATTAGGGCACCCCATGGTTCGGGCGCCGACTACGCCTTGCTGTAGGCGTCGGCGCCGTCGAAGCGCTGGAGCTTCTCGATATGCATCCAGCGGTGCTGGCGGCCGATGCGGGTCAGCAGATCCGTGATCTCGGCCACCGCGTCACCCTTCGGCGGTTCCTTGAACAGGAATCGGGCGCGGAAGTGATCGACCAGGAAGGTGTTGCCGCCGAGGTCCGGCCAGACCTGCGCGCCGCGGGAGGAGATCATGTCGAGCGCGAAGGCCGAGCCTTCCGTCGCTGCCCGCAGCGTGATGCCGATGGCGCGGGGGTCGCGCTCGCTTTCGACGAAGATATCCACGCCGACCAGTTCCCGCGTCGTCGCGGCGCGATACCAGGTGACGGCCGGCCAGGTCGTCATCGCGATGGGGCGGTATTCGCGCTGCGGCACATTGTCGCTGAGGCGGCCGAGATTGGCGATGACGCGGTCGACATAGGCGCCGGTCGAGCCGCCCTGGCCGGCGGGGGCGATATCGCCCGTCAGGTCCTGGCCTTCCTCCAGCGTCACATACAGCGCGTGCTCGACCTTCGCGGCCGTCGCGAAATCGCCGATATGACGCAGCATCATCACGGCGGAGAGCAGCAGCGCCGTCGGGTTCGCCAGGCCCTTGCCGGCGATCTGCGGCGCGGAGCCGTGCACCGCCTCGAACATCGCGACCTGGTCGCCGAGATTGGCGGAAGGTGCCACGCCGAGGCCGCCGACCAGGCCGGCGGCGAGGTCCGACAGGATGTCGCCGTTCATGTTGGTCATGACGGTGACGTCGAACTGTTCCGGCCGGATCACCATCTGGTGGGCGCAGTTGTCGACGATCATGTGTTCGTGGGTGAGGCTGGGGTAGTCCTTCAGCACCGCCTCCCCCACCCGCTTCATCATGCCCTCGGTGAACTTCATGATGTTCGCCTTGGTGGAGACCGTGACCTTCTTCCGGCCTTCCGCCACCGCGAGGGCGGCGGCGAGGCGGACGATGCGTTCACAGCCCACTTCGGTGATCAGCTTCAGCGTCTGGGCGACGCCCGGCGTCTGCATGTGCTCGACGCCGGCATAGACGTCCTCGACATTCTCCCGCACCACGACGAAGTCGATGCCGCGCCCGGTGAAGGGCGTGCGGATGCCGGGCAGTTCGCGCACGGGGCGGATGTTCCCGTACATCTCGAAAATTTTTCTCAGTGTGACGTTGGCGGATTTCTCGCCGTAGCCCACCGGGGTCTCCAACGGTCCCTTCAGCGCGACGCCGTTGCGGGCGATGCTGTCCAGCGTGTCCTGCGGGGCGCCGGAGGAGATGCCCTTCTTGAAGGCCTCCGCACCGGCCATCGCGTCCTCCCATGCCAGCCTCGCGCCGGCGGCGGCGAGAATCTGCTGGGTGGCCCGCATCACCTCCGGCCCGATGCCGTCCCCGGCGATGGCGGTGACCTTCGTGGTGGCGAAACCCGGCGCGGCTGTATCCATGGGGGGCAAGGTTCCTCGGCTGCGCCCCAGCTTATGCCCCAGCGAGTGTTGCCACCGTCTTGATATGGCGCAACCGTCGCCGAAGCTTCACCCGCGGATTCAACGGGGGCCGATCAGCCGGCGGCGGATGCGGGCGGAAAGCTGGTCGATCAGCGCCACGGCGATGATCATCAGGATGATGATGAAGGCGACCTCGTCCCAGTAGCGGACCTTGATGCGCTCCGCGATCTGCAGGCCGATGCCGCCCGCCCCCACCACGCCGAGGATGGCGGCGGACCGGGTGTTACTCTCCAGGAAATACAGCGCCTGCGCCACCATCACCGGCAGCACCTGCGGCAACAGGCCGAAGCGGGTGCGGAGGATGCGGTTGGCGCCGACGGCGTCGATCCCCTCGGCCTGGCGCTTTTCCGCATTCTCGATCGCCTCGGCATACAGTTTTGCCAATACCGCGATATCCGCGGTCGCGATGGCGAGCACGCCCGCCAGCGGCCCGAGGCCGACCGCGCGGACATAGGCGAGCGCCCAGATCAGCTGGTCCACGCCCCGAAAACCGTCGAAGACGCGTCGGATGGAGAAATGCGCCAGCGCATTCGTCACCACATTGCCGGCACCGAGGAAGCCGAGCGGCACGGCGATCACCGCCGCGAAGAGCGTGCCGAGGAAGGCCATGGCGATGCTCTCGGCGATCCCCTTCAGGATCTCGACCCAAAGCTCCCCGGGTGAAGGCGGGATCATCAGCACGATGATGGTGCCGAGGCCCGAAAGCCCGTTCCACAGCCGCGCCGGCGTCACGTCGAACCACCAGAGCAGGAACAGCAGCCACCCCGCCGACACCAGGCCGAGCGCCCAGCGCAGGGCGCGGGTCGCTGGCGTGGGGGAGAAGGCGCGGGGGAAGCGGGTGCGGAGTGCTGCGATCTCCGCCGGGGTGGGCGGTGCGATGGCCATGCCTCAGCCCTCCCCTTGCCGGCCGGCGGCATCGAGCGCGCGGCGCAGGCGTTCCGAGACGACGTCGATCATCGCCACGGCGAGGATGATCAGCACGACGATGGCGCTGATCTCCTCATAATAGTTGAAGGCGATGACCTGGTAGAGTTCCTGCCCGATGCCACCGGCGCCGACGAAGCCGATGACGCTGGCGCCACGCACATTCACTTCGAAGCGGAGCAGCGTGTAGCTGAGGAAATTCGGCGCCACCTGGGGCAGCACGCCGAAGCGGATGCGGTGGAGCCAATTGCCGCCGACGGCGCGCACGCCCTCGATCGGGGCGGCATCGGCGTTCTCCACCACCTCCGCGAACAGCTTGCCATTGGCCCCCGCGGTATGGATGGCGATGGCGAGGATGCCGGCGAGCGGACCGACGCCGAAGGCCCAGACGAAGATCAGCGCGAAGACGATCTCCGGCACCGTGCGACAGAATTCGAGGAAGCGCCGCGCTGCGTTGTAGGCGAGCCCGTTGGGCGCCAGGTTGCGGGCGGCGGGGAAGCACAGCGCGAAACCGGCGAGCGAGCCGAAGACGGTCGCCAGCAGCGCCATCTGGCTCGTCTCGAAGATCAGCCAGGCCCATTTGTCGAGCCGATACATCCAGGCGGCCAGGCTGCCTTCCGTCTCCCAGTCCCGGAACAGCAGTTCCCAGCGCAGCGTCGGCAGGGTGCGGTGGAAGTACTCGCCGATGCGGGGCAGGCCGGCGAGGATGGCGGCGGGGGAGGCCTCGCTGACCAGGGCCGCGACATAGATGCAGCCGAGCAGGACCGCGCCCCACAGCAGCGTCGCATTGCGACGGGTGCGGCGGGCGGCCTGGAAGGCGGCCTCGCCCCGCAGGATGGCGGCGGAGATCTGCATCAGCCGCGCCGCCGCCGCTCGGCCGCCTCATCGCGGCGCAACTGGATCAGCGGTTCGTATTGGTCATGCGTCACCGTCGCGAAGCCGGCGCCGCCGCCGCGTTCGATCTGCGCGTAGATCGCCGGGTGGGCCTCGGCCAGCGCCAGGTGGAAGCGGGTGAAATCGGCCTTGAAGGCGGCGGGCAGGTCCCGGCGGACGGTGATGGGGCCGGTCAGAATGGGGCGGGACCGCCAGATGATGCGAAGCTCCGCCATGCGCAACAGGCCCTTTTCCACCATCGCGCGCAGGCTGCCGCGGGTGAAGCCTTCGCGTTCCTCGCCAAGGCCGGAAGTCCAGGTGACGGCGGCATCGTATTGGCGCTGCAGCACGGCGACGATGGCCTGTTCATGCCCGCCCGCGAAACCGGTGCGGGAGAAGAACTGCCCCTGCTCCGTGCCGATGCCGGCGGCGCGCAATTCGCTGCGGGGGACGAGGTAGCCGGAGGCGCTGTTGGGGTCCGCCCAGGCGAGCGAGTGGCCGCGCATCGAGGCGAGATCCGTCACCGTGCTCTCCGCGCGCACCACCATGACGGCGATGTAGGACAGGCCGCCATCGGTGCCGCGGGCGGCGAAAAGCGGTTCCACGCCCCCGTTGGTATCGAGCCACACCCCGGCATAGGCGGCCGCGCCGAGCGAGGCGGCATCGATCTGCCCGGCCGCGAAGGCCTGCATGACACCGGCATAGTCGGACGCGGGGTAGAGCCGCACGGGAATGCCGAAGGTCGCTTCCAGCAGGGCGCGATAGGCGCCGTAGCGGCCGAGGCGGTCCGATTCATTCTCCCCGCCCGACAGCCCGATGCGGAGAACGGGCACCTGTGCGGCCCAGGCGCGGCGACCGGGTTCCGGGAAAGCCGGCGCCGGAGAGCCCTGGGCTTTCGCGATCCCGGGCGCGCCAACGCCCGCGAGGAGGAGGCGCCGAAGCATCACGCCAACGCGAGGCCCCCACGCGGGGCGCCGGCGGCGTCCGCGTGGTCATCGAACTCGTCCTCGGACACGCCATAGATGGCCCGCACCTTGTCGCCATCCAGCGCGGCGGGGGGGCCATCGAACATCACGCGGCCGGCCTGCATGGCGATGATGCGGTCGCAATAATGCCGCGCGGTGTCGAGGTGATGGAGGTTGGTCAGCACCGTGATGCCGTCCTCCCGATTCACCTGCCGCAGGGCTTCCATCACCGTGCGGGCGTTGCGTGGGTCAAGGCTCGCGATGGGTTCATCCGCCAGGATCAGCTTCGGCTGCTGCATCAGGGCGCGGCAGATGGCGACGCGCTGGGCCTGGCCGCCGGACAGGGTATCGGCGCGTTGCAACGCGACCTCCGCCAGATCGAAGCGGTCCAGCGCCATCAGCGCCATGGCGCGTTCCTCCGGCGCGAAAAGGCAGAACAGGCTGCCGAGCGTGCCGAGCAAGCCGGGACGGTGGTTCAGCCGGCCGATCAACACATTGGTCAGCACATCGAGCCGCTGCACGAGGTTGAACTGCTGGAAGATCATGGCGCAATCCGTGCGCCAGCGGCGCAGCCCCGCCCCGCCCAGCGCCGTGATGTCCCGCCCGCCATGGCGGATATGCCCGGCGGAGGGCTCTGCCAGGCGGTTGATCATGCGGAGCAGGGTGGATTTGCCGGCGCCGGAACGGCCGATGATGCCAACCATCTGGCCATCGGGGATGGCGAGGCTGACGGCATCCACCGCCACCACGTTCCCGAAGCGCTTCGTCAGTCCTTCGAGTTCCAGCATCCAAGCCGTCCCGCCAACCCGGCCCGCACCATGCACGGGAAAGGTGGGTTGCGCGACCCATGCTGCCAGAGGGGGCTGGTGCGGCGTTATGGGGGGTAGCCCAAGCCGCGTTCCGGCGCGATCCTGCACCGGCAATCCGGAGGGGAACGCAGCATGATCATCGACCACCGCATCTACACCACCGCACCCGGCAAGCTGGCCGAATTCGTTTCCATGTATGAGACGATGGGCTGGCCGCTCCAGCTGAAATACCTGGAGAACTGCCTGGGCTGGTACACCACGACCGAGGGCGCGCTGAACACCGTGGTCCATCTCTGGGGCTATGCGGATCTGGCGGATCGCGACCGGCGGCGCGCGGCGATGGCCGCAGATCCGGCTTGGCAGGCCTATCTGGCCGAAGGTGCCAAGCGCGGCCTGCTGGTGAAGCAGGAAAACCGCTTCATGCGCGGCACCGGCTTTTACAACGCCTTCCTGGCCAAGAAGGCGGGTTGAGACGGCACAGGCGCCGGGCGGTTGTGCCGCCCGGCGCCAAGGCCCTGGAAAGACAGGCGCCCGCCAAAGGC
>CANJXD010000094.1 GCA_947478535.1 Acetobacteraceae bacterium | reverse complement strand
TTGGCGCGGAGTTCGTGGCTGCGGCCGACCTCCACCTCCAGCCGCACCTCGGGGTAGGTGCGGGCGAAGCGGGCGAGGATGGGGGCCAGGCTGCGCGGCACGAAATGGTCCGCCACGCCCAACCGGAGGCTACCCGCGACCGGCGGGGCGACAAGCCGGCGCACCGCCTCGTCATTCAGCGCCAGCATCCGCCGCGCATAACTCAGCAGCGTCTCCCCTTCCCGCGTCAGGGCGACGCTGCGGCTGGTGCGGCGGAAGACGGGGCGGCGGACGAGGTCCTCCAGCCGCTTCACCTTCAGGCTGACGGCGGATTGCGTCAGGCCGAGCGCGCCGCCGGCCGCGGTGAAGCCCCCCTGTTCCGCCACCATGACGAAGCAGCGCAGCAGGTCGAGATCGAGGTCGGGAATCCGCATGATCCCCCCATGATCGGCAATGAATGGGGCGCGATCAATGAAAAGGGCGCGGCGGGTTGCCCCACCGCGCCCCAAATCCGCCCCTCAGCGGATGAGAAGTTTACTGTTCCTCGTCGCCGCCGGCGTCATAGCCGCCATCATCGCCACCCCAGGCCTGGGCGTCATTCTGCGGCGCCGAAGCCGCGCCCGGGTCGCTCCAGGGGGAAGCGGTGGCCGCATTCTCCGTCGCGAAGGCGCCGGCGCCGGTTTCGTTGGACAGCCCCGCCGCCTGCGCGGCACCACCGCCGGAAAAGGCGCTCATCAGCGCATTGCCCAGCACGAGGCCACCAGCGACGCCGACCGCCGTCATCATCGCGGTGCCGAGGAAGCCGCGGCCACCGCCCTGCTGCATGGCGGCCGGGTTGTAGCCCGGCGGGTATTGCGGCTGCGGGCGCGGCGGCATGGCGGCCGGGCGGGACCCACCGCCGAACATGCCGCCGAACATCCCACCGCGGCTCTGCGCAGCCTGGCCCTGGCGCTGCGCGTTTTCCACTTCCCATTCAAGCTGCTGAATGCGGTTCTGCATCTCCACCACCGCATGTTCCTGCACGAAGGCCGTCTGGGTGATGCGGTAGCGCGCCTCGGGGTAGCGGTTGAACAGGTCCGCGATCAGCGCATCGGCTTCCCGGTCGACCGGCGGCAGCGGCTGGGCCTGCTGCTGCTGGCCGCCGCCCATGGCGCCCCAGGGCGAAGCGGGCCGCGGCGGCGCCGCATTGGCCACGCCGCTCACCCGCTCAACATAGCCGGTGATGATCCGGCGTTCTTCGTCCGTCATGACTCGTCGGTTCCCTGTCGCATCGTGCCGGGCAGTGTCCCGCCCGGGCTGGCTTGGCGTGGCAGGCGGGATGCCTGCCAACCCGTACCGGCCAATCCTTACCGGCATTTAACCTAGCGGAAGGTGGCGCGCCAGAGGGGGGATTTCAAGCGGCCTCAGCCGATGCGTGGCGGCAGGCCGAGCCGGCGCCATTCGATCACCGGACAGCGATCCATCACCACGGTGAGCCCCGCCGCCCGGGCGCGCAACGCCGCCGCTTCATCCACCACGCCCAATTGCAGCCAGACGCTTTTGGCGCCGAGGGCGATCGCCTCATCCACCACGACGCCGGCGTCGGTGCTGCGGCGGAAGATGTCGACCATGTCGAGCGCCCCTCCCCATGCCAGACCGGCCGCCGCCAGCCCGGCCGCGACCGGGTGGCCCAGGATGGCCTTGCCCGCCAGCATCGGGTTTACCGGCACGGCGTCATACCCACGGTCGAGCAGGAAGCCGAAGACGCCATGGCTCGCCCGGTCCGGCCGGTCCGAGGCGCCGACCACGGCGATGCGGCGGGTGGAGAGCAGCAGGTCGCGGATCAGCGTGTCATCGGTGTGCATGCGCCTTTCTGCCTCCGGTTCGGCTTTAGGGAAAGGCGATGCCGCGAAGCTGATGAAACAGGTCTCGGCTTGCCCGGGCCGCGTGGCAGGCGCGATGATCCCGCATGCGCACATTCCTGGTCATCGCCGCCCTGCTCCTCCTCGCGCTGCCCGCCCAGGCACAGCCGCGCCCCGCGGCGGATATCGCCGGGGGACGGGACCATCCGCTGGTCGGCCGCTATGAGGGCGCCTCGCTGCGCTATTCCCGCCCGCGGGATTTCGACGAGTTCCGCATGATCAACCGCCCGGTCCTCGGTCGCGATGCGCGGGAAACCGGGTCCAAGGTCAATGACCGCAACTCCATCCCCGTCTCCGGCCGCGCCGTGCGGCTGCGCTATGACGGGCCGGAGGGCAGGTCGGCGCTGGAGGTCATGCGCAACCACCAGGAACGTCTCGCCGCCGGCAACTTCGAGACGATCTTCGCCTGCCGCGGCAATGAATGCGGGGACCCCGCCGAGATGTGGTTCGCCGTGCGCGAAACCGTGGCGGGACCGTCACCCGGCCTGCAGTCGGGCTGGTCGGACCAGCTCTACACATTGGCAAAACTGTCGCGACCGGAGGGGGATGTGCATGTCGCCATCCTCGTCATCACCACCACCCAGCGGGCGCAGGTGCTGGTGGATGTGGTGGAAAGCCGGCCGATGCAGGCCGGGCGCATCACCTTCGTCGATGCCTCCGCCATGCAGCGAGAGGTGGAACGCACCGGCCGCGTCGCGCTCTATGGCATCCAGTTCGGCTTCGACAGCGCGGAGATCCTGACGGCCTCCCGCCCCACGCTGGAGGAAATCGCGAAGTTCCTGCGCGCCAACCCGACGATGAACGTCGTCGTCGCGGGGCACACGGATGGGCAGGGCGCCTTCGACTACAACGTCCAGCTCTCGATGCGCCGGGCGCAATCCGTGGTCGCCGCGCTGACGCGGGAGTGGGGGATCGCTGCCGGGCGACTGACGGCGTTTGGTGTCGGCATGGCGGCCCCCATCGCGAGCAACGACAATGATGCCGGCCGCCAGCAGAACCGGCGCGTCGAGATCGTCAAACGGTAGAAGCCTATGCCCGGAAGGGCTGGACCAGCAGCCGGTCCAGCCGCTGTTCCGCCGGCGCCCGCAGCCCCGGCACGCCGATCACCGCCGCATCGAGCCCGCCATCCGGCGCGGCGCGGTAGGACCCGAACAGCCGATCCCACCAGGGCAGGCAGAAGCCGTAGCAGCTGTCGGTATCGACGCGCGCCTCCGCATGGTGGGTGCGGTGCATGTCGGGCGTGACCAGCAGCAGGCGCAGCCAGGCATCGATGCGGCGCGGGATGCGGATATCGGCGTGGTTGAACAGGCTGGTCGCGTTCAGCAGCACCTCGAAGGCCAGCACCGCGACGGGCGGGGCGCCCAGCGCCACCACCACCGCCACCTTGATCGCCAGCGAGGCCAGGATCTCCAGCGGATGGAAGCGCAGCCCCGTGGTCGCATCCAGTTCCGGATCGGCATGATGCATCCGGTGCAGGCGCCACAGCAGCGGCACGCGATGGAAGACCCGGTGCTGGGCGTAGATGGTCAGGTCCAGCAGCAGCACGGCCAGCGGCACCGCGCCCCAGGCCGGCACGCCGAGTACCGGTAACAGCCCCACACCCTGCGCTTCCGCCCAGAGTGCCGCGCCAACGGCCCCCGCCGGCGCGACCAGCCGCACCAGCGCCGCGCCGATCACCGGCAAAGCAAGGTTCGCCGGCCAGCGCCGCCGCCCGAGCGGCCGCGCCCCGCCGCGCGGGGCCAGCGCCTCCGCCAGCAGCATCACCAGCAATACGCCGAGGAAGACACCCAGCCGGATCGCCGCTTCCATCGCCGCTCCCCGGCCGGTCGCCTCAACGCCCCGTTGGGCGCAACTCCGTCGCCATCGTCCGTTCGTCGTTGCGGGCGTTGTAGGAGAAGCCCCGCCGCGCTGCCCAGATATTCACCTGGTGATGCAGCGGGATGATGGCGAGGTCCTCCATCGCGATGCGCGTCGCCTGACGATACAGCGGCTCCCGCTGCACCGGGTCCAGGGTCTGCAAGGCCTGGGCCAGCACGGCATCGAGGCGCGGGCTGGAATAGGCGCTGCGGTTCACCGCCCCCCAGCCGCGGCTCGGCTCATTGGTCGCGATCAGGGATTGCAGCGGGCTGTCCGGCTCCCCCGTGCCCGTGCCCCAGCCCAGCAGGCCGACGCTGAATTCGTTGCGCGCAGCGCGGCCGAAGAAGACGGCGCTGGGCTGCGCTTCCACCCGCACCCTGAGCCCGGCCCGCGTCCAGCCCTGGGCGATCGCCTGCAGCACGCGGTCATCATTGATGTAGCGGTCATTCGGCCCGCCGAGGGTGATCTGGAACCCTTGGCGATACCCCGCTTCGGTCAGCAGGCGGCGGGCGCGTTCGGGGTCGAAGGGATCGGGGCGCAATTCGGGGTCATTGCCCATCACGCCCGCCGGCAGCAACTGCCCGGAGGCCACGGCCTGCCCGTTCATCACCGACCGCACGATGCCATCCCGGTTGATGGCGAGCGACAGCGCGCGGCGGACGCGGACATCGCGCAGCGGGTTGTCGATCGGGTTGCCGGCATTGTCCGTCACCCCCGGGGTGCGGGCGCGGCCCTGGTCGACGTAGAGGTAGATGTTGCGCACGCCGGCGATGGAGAAGACGCCGAGATTGCCATCCCGCGTCAGCCCCGCCACTTCATCCGTCGGCACCTGGTCGATCAGCTGCACATCCCCCGCCCGCAGCGCCGCGACGCGGGAGGCGGTGTTGGTGATCAGCAGGAAATTCACCCGCTCCCACGGCTCCCGCGTCCCGTCATACTCGTCGTTCCGCGTCAGCTCGAAGCGGCTGCCCGGGGTCCAGGACCGGAAGCGATAGGGGCCGGTGCCGATGGCGGCGCGGCCATTGTTGAAATCAGACGTCGTGCTGTCCCGGTGCGCGGCCTGCGCCAGCATCAGCCCGGCCATCTGGTTCGGCAGCAGGGGGTGCGGGCCATCGGTGTGCAGGCGCAGGGTGTGGGGATCGACGATCTCCACCCGGTTGATGCGCCGGGTGTAGATAGTGAAGCGCCCCGGGCTGTTCGCCACATTGGCGACGCGGTCGATGTTCGGGGCGAAATCCGCCGCGGTGAAGGGCGTGCCGTCATGCCAGCGCGCGGTCTGGCGCAGGGTGAATTCCCAGGTCGTGCTGTCCACCACCCGCCAGCCCGTAGCGAGTTCCGGCTTCAGCCCCAGCTTTTCATCCTGCCCGACAAGCGCCTGGTAGATGTGCTGGTGGATCGCGACATTGCTGGTCAGCGCGTGGAAATGCGGATCGACGGAGGTGACGGCCGCGCCATAGCCGATCCGCACCTCCTGCGCCGCGGCCCCGCCACCGGGCGCCGAGCCCGCACCGGCGAGCGCCAGCATCCCAAGCGCCGCTAGTCCTGTCCGTCGCTTCATCATCGGTCCTTCCCCCATCCTTGAGGGATGCTAGGCTTGCCTGGGCGGAAAACGGAAGGGCGATGCGATGACCGATCGGCTGCTGGTGACCAATGGCCTGGTGGTCACGATGGACCCGGCGCGGCGCGTGATCGAAGGCGGCGCCGTGCTGGTGGAGGCCGGCCGCATTGCCGCCATCGGCGATACGACCACGCTTCGTGCCGCCCATCCCGACACGCCGGAGCTCGATGCCACCGGCAAGGCCATCCTGCCCGGCCTGATCGACGTCCACGCCCATGCCGGACACACACTTGTGAAAACCCTGGGCGGCGGCGATGGCGGGCGCTGGACGCAGGCGGTGGAAGCCATCTACCCCCGCGGTGCGACCCCCGAATTCTGGGGCGCCGATGGCGCGCTGGCAGGGCTGGAACGGCTGAAGGCCGGCGTCACTACAGGGCTTTCGGTCTTCGGCGCCTATGGGTCCCGCACCGATGAGGCCGCCCACGCCCTGGCCCATGCCGCCGGCTATCGCCGCATC
This sequence comes from Acetobacteraceae bacterium, assembly GCA_947478535.1. The sequence continues at coordinate 8,343 of CANJXD010000094.1, read as the reverse complement.
GGCATCCGCCATGTGATCTGCCCCGGTGCCTCCCCGCCACCCTATCCCAACACCTTCTTCCGTTGGGATGGCGATGCCCATGAATCACTCGCCATCACGCTCGACCGGCAATTGAGCGTCTGCGCGGAGCTTGTTGACGCGCTGCATGACCGGTCCGGCACCATGAGCCGGGTGATGCTCTGCGCGCCCGTCGCCTTTTCCGGACGCCCGGGCGTGACGGAGGATCTGGCCCGGCAATACGACGATACCGCGAAGCAGGTCCGCGCCCTGTCGCGCAGCCTCGGCGTCGGCTTCACGCAGGATGGGCACAAGGGCGGCACGGTGCGCGCCGCCGCGGCCGCCGGGCTGCTCGGGCCGGATGCGCTGCTGTCCCACTGCATCGACCTGCATGAGGATGAAATCCGCCTGATCGCGGAGACCGGGACCAAGGTTGCGCACAACCCTTCCGCCAATTTCTCCATTATCGGGCGCTGCCCGGCGATCGAGCTGATGGAGGCCGGCGCCACGGTGGCGATCGCCTCCGACGGCACGGCGCCGGACCGCAGCTTCGACATGTTCCGCCACATGGTGCAGGCCATGCACTACCACCGCCGCCACTTCCGGGACCCCAAGGTGCTGCCCCCCGGCAAGGCGCTGGAGATGATCACCTGCGACGCCGCCAAGGCGCTGGGGCTGGAGGCCGAGATCGGCAGCCTCGAGACCGGCAAGCGCGCCGACCTGATCCTGGTGGACCTCCGCAAGCCGCATCTCTGGCCCGGCGACATGCCGCTGTATCGCCTGGTCTGCTTCGCCCTCGGCAGCGATGTGGACACGGTGCTGGTCGGCGGCGCGGTGGTGATGCGCGACCGTGTGGTGCTGACGACGGATGAAGATGCCGTGCTGGATGACGCGACGCGGGAAATCGGGCTGGCGCTCGCCCGCACCGGCCTCCAGGCCATGACGGCAACGCCCCCGGGCTTCTGGAACGCGACGCGCTACGGCTGATCGGCGCTGTCGTCCTCGGCGTCCCGCGCCCGGTCGAGCGCGGCGCGCAGACGGCGCAGCAGCGGCAGCGCCGCCTGCAATTCGGCCTCCGCGATCCCTGCGGCGACCGGGGCGATCGCGGCGATGCCGGCGGCGACGCAGGCCTCCCGCGCCGCGCGGCCGGACTCGGTCAGAAACACCAGCTTGCCGCGCCCATCGCGGGGGTCCGGGCCGACCCGGACCAGGCCGCGCGCCTCCAGCTTCTGGATGGTGTTGGTCATCGTCGGCCGCTCCACCTGCACGGCGCGGGCGATGCGGGCGAGGCTGCGCCCGTCGCCCAGCCGCGTCAGGTGGTTCAGCACCACGAAATGGCTGGCGCGCAGCCCGTCCGGCAGCACCCGTTCCAGGCGATTGCGCGCGAGGTGCTCGATGATCGAGACCTCGTTCAGCAGGGCGAAAAGCGGCGGATCATCCATCATGCGGTCCGGATCAGCGACTCCAGCGGCCAACGCGGCGTCGCCGGCACGGCGGGACCATAGCCGAGCCTGCCCAGCATCTGCACCTGCGCCTGGCCCTGGGGGCCAGCACCCAGCATCGCCTGCGCTTCCGCGTAATGCGCGGCAACCTCGGGAAACTCCTGCAGCGACTGGCTGATCGGGTGCAGCGACAGGCCGAGCCCGGTGGCCGCCAGGTTCACCCGCAGCCAATCCCGCCCGGCCGCCAGCGCCTCCGCCCGGCTGCCGCCCGGAGTGGTAAGCCAGAGATAGGCCGGGGTGTTCGCCAGCATCGGCCGATAGCGCGCCATCATCATCTCGTAGCCCGGGCCACCGGGCAGCATGGCCTGCCGGGTGATCTGCCCGGCCGCCACCGCGCCGTCTAAGGCGGGGCCGTAGAGGCTGATGCCATCGGGCTGCGCCGCCACCGCCGGGGTACCGAATCGCATCAGATCGACGCTCTCCCGATGCGCCGCCGGTGTGGTCGCCTCCACCTGCCAGGCCCGCCAGGCGAGGTCGCGGATTGCATCCACCCGGCCCGGCTCCGCCGTCGCGCCGAAGCCGACAGGGGCGGAGACGGCGGCCGCGAGCGCCGCCATGGCGGCGTCGGGCACCGGCCGCGCCATGTCGAAGGGCTGCTTGGCGGAGCGCCGCGCCGCGGCATGGGCGAAGAGCGGGTCGGCGATGCCGCCGGGCGCCAGGCGCAGCACCGCGACGGGACGCGCATCGAGGCGCGGCGCCGGCTCGCCCTCGGGGAAGGGGATCACGGTCACGGCGAGGCCCTGGGCGGCGGCGGCCAGCCGGAACAACTCGGCGAAGGCGCCGAGGCCGATGGTGATCTGCCGGTCGAAGGGATCGGTCACCGGCAGGCGCCGGTCGAGGTCGCAGCGCAGCACCACCGTGTCGGGCCGGGCGGCGGGCAGCTCGGCGATCCAGGGCTGGCGGTTGTGCGGGTTGGGGGCGAGCAGCGCCCAGGCGAGCGCGCGGATGCGCGGGTCCGGATGCGCGGCGGCGGCGGGCGCTGCCGCCCAGGGCGCGGCGGGGTTGGCGCCGGGGTTGGCGCCGGGGTTGTCGCCGGGGTTGGCGGCAACGACGGTCTGGCCCCGCGCCGTGCTGGCGAGGGCAAGCCCGGCCGAGCCGGCGGCGAGGAACAGGGTGCGGCGGGAGAGAGACATGGGCAGAGGCTCCATTAGGTCGACATCGAACTATTTAATTCGATGTCAAACTTCATGCAAGCAGAATTCACACCGGTGTTGCGCCTTGGCTGAAGCTCCCCGGGGGAGAGATGGGCGGTCGGTGTCAGCCGCTCGGTGCGGTCCGCGCCTGATCCGCCAACAGGAAGGCCCGCACCGCCGGGTCGGTCGCCAACCCCGCGGCGCGCTGGCGCGCCGCATGGGCTTCCGCGGTCGCACCCGCGCGGGCGGCGATGGCGGCGAGGGCCGCCCAATAGGGCTGATAGGTGGCCAGCCGGGCATCGCCGTCGAGGGCGCGCAGGGCCGCGAGGCCAGCCTCGGGTCCACCCCCTGGTGCCGGCGTCTCGGCAAGCGCCACGGCGCGATTGATGGCGATCACCGGGCTGCCCGTGGCGGCCAGCAGCGCGTCATACAGCACCAGGATGGCCGGCCAGTCCGTGCGCCCGGTGTCACGCCGCGCGGCGTGCACGGATTGCACCGCCGCTTCCCATTGAAAGCGCCCGGGCGCGCCGCGGGCGAAGGCGAGGCGCAGCAGCCGTTCCGCCTCCGCCTGCTGCCCCGCGTCCCAGGCAGCCGGGTCCTGCGCTGAAAGCGGCACATAGTGCCCCGCCGCATCCCGCGCCGCCGGCCGCCGCGCTTCCAGATGCAGCAGCAGGGCGGCCAGCCCCGCCGCCTCCGGCTCCTCCGGCGCCAGCGCCGACGCGATCCGGGCGAGCCACACGGCTTCCCCGGCCAGGGCGCCGCCATCCCCGGGATCGGCGGCACCGGCGGCATAGGCGGCGTAGATCGCCTCCAGCACCGCCGGCAGCCGCGCCGCCACGTCGTCCCGACCCGGCAGGACCAGCCGGGTGCCCTGGGCACCGATGCGCCGCTTGGCCCGCACCAGGCGCTGGCCCATCGAGGCGGGGCTGACCAGGAAGGCGGAGGCGATGCGCCCGGCATCGAGGCCCAGCACACATTGCAGCATCAGCGGCGCCCGCGCCGCCGGTTCCACCGCCTCCGCCGCGCAGGCCAGCAGCAGTGCGAGGCGATGATCCGGCAAGGCCTCCGCCGCCTCCCCGCCCGTCTCGACCAACGCCTCGCCGCGCAGCAACAGGTCGGGCGCCGCGGCCGTGACGACGCCTCGGCGTCGGTGGCCATCCAGCAGCCGGCGGCGCGCCGCGGTCAGCAGCCAGGCTTCCGGGCGCGCCGGCACACCCTCCGCCGGCCAGACGCGCAAGGCGGCCAGGAAGGCCTCCGACAGCGCATCCTCGGCTGCGGCGAAGGCGGCGCCGCGGGCGAGCAGGAAGGCGAGCAAACGCCCGTAACCCTCCCGCGCCGCCCGCTCCACCTCCCGCCGCGCCGGCTCGGCAGGGTTCTGTCCGAGGCTCACGCCGGCGGGGGACCCATGACCTGGATGGCGCGCACCTCCATCACGCCATGCGTGGCGCCCGGGCAGCGGGCGGCCCAGCGCAGCGCCTCCTCCATGTCGGCCACCGTGATCAGGTAGTAGCCGGCCAACTGTTCCTTGGTCTCGGCATAGGGGCCATCCAGCACCTGGGGACCGGCCACGCCGGGCCGCACGACATGCGCGGTGGCGGAGGGCTGGAGCGGGTCTCCGCCGATGAAGGCGCCGGCCTGTTTCAGCGCCTCAGTATAGGCCATGTAGGCGCTATAGATCGCACCCATCTCCGCCTGGGGCTTCGCGGCCCAGGCCTTCTCGTCGCTGTAGATCAGCAGCATCGCCTGCATCATCGTCACTCCTGTCGCGGCGGCACCCATCGGCCACCGGCAGAATGACGCGCCAGCCGGGACCATTTCGACAGGCTCGGAATTATTTTTCGGGTTCGCCCCGCTTCGCGCCCTCCAGCAGGGTGGCGCGGCGCGCCTCCTCCCGCCGGTCATTCCGCGTCTCGGCGAGCGTCCGGCCGAACTTCACGCGGTTGGCGGCGGCCTCCGCCGCCTCCTCCCGCTTGCGGATGGCCTTGCGGGCCTTGTTGAGGTTGACGATCTCGGCCATGGAGGCAGAGTAGCTCGCCCCAGCAACGGATCAAACGCCATGATGATCGAACTGACCGCCGCCGACGGCCACCGCTTCGCCGCCTACAAGGTTGGCCCGGCCGATGCGAAGAAGGCCCTGGTCGTGGTCCAGGAAATCTTCGGCGTGAACCGCCACATGCGCCGCATCTGCGACGACTTCGCCAAGGAAGGCTACGCCGTCATCGCCCCGGCCCTGTTCGACCGCGTGCAGCGCGGCGTCGAGCTCGGCTACACCGGTGCCGATGTCGCGGCGGGCCGAGAGCTGCGCGCCAAGGTGCCGGATGCCGGCCCGATGCTGGATGTCGAAGCCTGCGCCGCGGCGCTGCCCGCCGGTGCCGCCAAGGGCATCGTCGGCTATTGCTGGGGGGGCACAGTCGCCTGGTGGGGCGCCACCCGCAGCACGAGCTTCAAGGCCGCCTGCGGCTGGTATGGCGGCGGTATCGCCGGCACCAGGGAAGAAAAGGCCTCCTGCCCCGTGCAGCTGCATTTCGGCTCCGTCGATGCCTCCATCCCGATGACGGATGTGGAGGCGATCCGCGCCGCCCAGCCCGGGGTCGAGATCTTCGTCTATGAGGGCGCCGGCCACGGCTTCGGCTGCGAGGATCGCGGATCCTACAAGCCGGACGATGCCGCCGTGGCGGACAAGCGGACGCTCGCCTTCTTCGAACACCTGATCGGCTGACGGGCGATGATCGGCTACTACGTCACCTCCGCCATCTGCCTGTTCCTGCTGTTCATGATCCCGATCTGGTCGCCGCGTACGGAAAACCAGGTCTTCCCGATCTGGGTCATCCTGCTGCTGGCGGTGGTCGTGTTCCTGGTGCCGATCATGATCCGCCGGCGCAAGCGCGAAGGGGCCGCGATGCCGGGGGAGATCCCCGTGCATCTCGAAGAAGGCCGCCGGGAATAGGCCACCGATTGCGGCGGCGCGGCGGGAGGCATAGCTTCCCCCGCGCTGCACGGATCAACGAATGCCCGGCTTCCTGTCCAATCTCATGAACCTGCCGCGTCGCCTGGCGCGGATCGAGAACCGGCTTGAGGAAGCGATCGCGTATTTCGCGGCGCGCAGCCATCCCCTGCACTTCACCCACAGCGTCTATCTCGGCGACCATACGGCGCTGGCGCTGCTGGATGGGCGTCTGCTGATCTTCGTCGATACCCGCGGCAATGACATCGCCCCCCATCTGCTGATGCACGGGACGTGGGAGACCGATGACCTCCACGCCTTCCTGCGCATGGTCCGCCCGGGGGATACGGTGTGCGACCTTGGCGCGCATCTCGGCGTCTATGCCCTGGCCGCCGCTGCCGCCGTCGGCCCCGCCGGGCGCGTGCATGCCTTCGAGCCCAATCCCCGCCATGCCGGGCTGATGATGCGCTCCATCGCCGTCAACGGCTTCACGGAACGCACCCAGGTCCATCTGGCGGCGGTCGGGGAAGCCGACGGCGTCGCCACCCTGCTGTTCGAGACGGAATGGTCCGGCGGCGGTTTCCTCGATGCCGCCCATGCCGGCGCCGCGCCGCGGGGTGATGGCCGGCGGGCGATGACGGCGCGGCTGGTGGCACTCGACAGTTTCTTCGCCGATCCGGCGGTCACGCTCGATGTCGCCAAGCTGGATATCGAGGGCATGGAAGGCCCGGCGCTGCGCGGCATGAAGGGGCTGCTGGAACGCTCCCCCGATGCGCGGCTGATGCTGGAATGGGCGCCGCAGATGATGGCCGGCCAGGGCGTGCCAGCCGCGGATGTGGCGGCGATGCTGGCCGGGATGGGCTTCCGCTTCTGGACCATCGGCGGCGGCGGCGCCCTGGCACCGCTGCATGCCGAGGCGCTGGCGCGGATGCAGGATGGCATCCGCAACATCATAGCCTCCCGCGTCAATCCGCATTGATGCGGCTGTGATGCGTGGGCTCGCCTGGCTGGTGCGCGAGATCAGCTTTGCGCATAGCCGCTGGCAGCGCAGGCGTCGTATCGGCGAAGGCGAGGCGCTCTACCGGCTCGAGCCGGAGGATTTCGCCAGTGCCGGGCGGCGGGTCGGGATGCAGGGGCTGATCGACCGCGGCCCGGACATCGTCGTGCTGATGGAATTCAACCGGGAGCGCAGCGCGGACCCCGCCGGGCTGCTGCGCGCCATCGCCGCCCGCTTTCCACTGCGCCAGCTCGGCGCCAATGCCAGGGTTTCGCCCGTGACGGAGGCAGAGGCGCTGGGCCGCGCCGGGGATACGCTGTTGGTATTGTCCCGGCGCGCTGTTTAGGCCGCGCTGATCGAAACCCTGGCGGCGTTGCGCGTTTCCGTGGGCAGGCACAACGCCGCGATGGCGGGCGCCACTTCCGCAGGCTGGGCGATGCTCGCCGCATCTTCCCCCGGCATGGCAGTGGAACGAAGGCGAGAGGCGACGATGCCGGGATCCGCCAGGTTCACCCGCAGCCGCGTATTGGCGACTTCCTGCGCCCAGCTCAGCGCCAGATGCTCCAACCCCGCCTTCGCCGCGCCATACATGCCCCAATAGGCCTTGGGCGCCAGCGCCAGACCATCCGCCAGGAAGACCGCCCGCCCCGCTGGCGCCGCGCGCAATGGCGGGTCGCAGGTGCGGATCAGGCGCCAGGCGGCGGTCAGGTTCACGCCCATCACCTCCGCCCAGTCGCGCGGGTCGATATGCGCGACCGGTGTCAGCTTGTTCAGCACGCCGGCAGCGTGGACCAGGATATCGAGCCGCCCAAAGCGCTCGACGACGGAGGGCCCGATCATGTCGAGCTCCTTCTCCTGCCGGTGAATATCCATCGGCAGCAGGGTGGCGCCGCGGCCGGTGGCGGCGCGGATCGCGTCATCCTGTTCTTCCAGCGCGCCCTGGGTGCGGGCGATCAGCACGCAATGCGCGCCGAGCTTCGCCAGTTCCAGCGCCACGGCGGCGCCGATGCCGCGCGACGCGCCAGTGACCAGCGCGACATGATCCTGAAGCGGGAGAGACATCGAGAAACCTAACCGTTGGCCGCCTGGAGGAGGGTGAGCGGCCGTTCCGAATGATCCTGCGCATCGAGCAGGGGGATCGCATAGTCGCCGGTGAAGCAGGCATCGCAATAGGCCGGCGCGGCGGGGTCCCGCCCTGCCTTCCCCAGTGCGCGATACAGGCCATCGAGCGAGATGAAGGCAAGGCTGTCCGCGCCGATGATCCGCGCCATCTCCGCCACATCATGATTGGCGGCGAGCAGCTTGCTGCGTTCCGGTGTATCGATGCCGTAGAAGCAGGAATGCGTGGTGGGGGGGGAGGAGATGCGCATATGCACCTCCGTCGCGCCGGCCTGGCGCACCATCTCCACGATCTTCCGGCTGGTGGTGCCGCGCACGATGCTGTCATCCACCAGCACCACGCGCTTGCCTTCCAGCATGCTTCGATTGGCGCTGTGCTTCAGCTTCACGCCGAGGTGGCGGATATGGTCCGTCGGCTCGATGAAGGTGCGGCCGACATAATGGTTGCGGATGATGCCGAGCTCGAACGGGATGCCGGCTTCGGTCGCATAGCCCATCGCCGCCGGCACGCCGCTATCCGGCACGGGCACGATGACATCGGCCTCCACACCCGATTCGCGGGCGAGTTCGGCGCCGATGCGCTTGCGCGTGTCATAGACGGGCGTGCCTTCGACGACGCTGTCGGGCCGGGCGAAGTAGATGTATTCGAAG
>CANJXD010000093.1 GCA_947478535.1 Acetobacteraceae bacterium | reverse complement strand
GACATTGTGCGGGCGGAACCAGGCGGATTGGAACAGCTGCGGTTCCAGCGAGAAGGCCGCACCATTCACGGATAGCAGCCGATCGCGGAAATCCTGTGGCGTCAGGATGCGGGAGGTGACGACATGCCGGCCGAGATCGGGCAGCACCGTCTCCTCGAGCCGCTTCTGGATGGCGGCGCGATAGGGTTCGGCCTGCGTCGCCCAATCCGTCCCGCTGCCGAGATGCGGCACGGGGGAAAGGACGTAGAAACTGTCGCATCCCGCCGGTGCCAGGGATGGATCGGTGGCGGTCGGCCGATGCAGATACAGCGAGAAATCGCGGGCCAGCTTCTTCCGCTTGAAGATGTCGCCGAGCAATTCCTCGTAGCGCGGGCCGAGCACCATCGTGTGGTGATAGACGTCTTCGTACCGGCGATCGGTGCCGAAATACCAGACGAAGAGGCTCATCGAATACCGCGTGCGCTTCACCTTTGCATCCGTCCAGCGTCGGCGGGGATGATGGGCGAGCAGTTTCGAATAGGTCCAGCCGACATCGGCGTTGGAGATGACGATCTCGGACGCGATCTCCTGCCCATCGGCCAGGCGCACACCGGCGGCACGGCCTTCCGTGACAAGGATGCGCTCCACCTCCACCCCGCAGCGCAGCGTGCCGCCCTGGCCCTGGATCAGGCCGACCAGCCCTTGCACCACCGCGCCCATGCCACCCATGGCATAGTGCACGCCGTGCAGCCGTTCGAGATGCGCGATCAGGCAGTAATAGGCGGTGGTCGTCATCGGATTGCCGCCGATCAGCAGCGGATGGAAGCTGAAGGCGACGCGCAGCTTGTCATTGCTGAAATAGTCGCCGACCTTGCCGAAGACGGTGCGATAGCCGCCGAGGCGCAGCATGTCCGGCACCGCGGCCAGCAGCGCGGACAGTTTGTGGAAGGGCTGGTCCGCCAGCTTCTCGAACGCAACGTGGTAGATGCTTTCGCTGTCGCGAATGAAACGCTCGAACCCCGCCACATCCTCCGGCGCGATGCGACGGATCTCGGCGCGCGTCGCGTCGAGGTCGGCGCTGCAATTCATCGTCGTGCCGTCATCGAAGCGGATCTGGTAGAACGGGTTCATCGCCCGCAGATCAAGATCATCCGCCATGCGGCGCCCGCACAGCGTCCACAATTCCTCGAGCAGGTAGGGGGCGGTGATGATGGTGGGACCGGCATCGAAGGTGAAGCCATCCTGCCGATGCACATAGGCGCGGCCACCCGGCGCATCGAGCTTGTCCAGCACCGTCACGCGCCAGCCCCGCGCACCGAGGCGGATGGCGGCGGCGAGCCCGCCGAAGCCGGCACCGATGACGACGGCATGCGGGCGCGCCCCGGCGTTCGTATCCGGGATGGCGTGGAAGTCGATGCCGTCCATCATGGGTTTCCCTGCAACGCGCATCGCGGCGCGGTCATGCAATGCCGAAGGTCGCCAAGGCGAGGATGACGTAGCGTGCCGTCTTGGCGATGGCGACGAGGATGACGAAGCTCGCGATCGGCTCCCGCAGCACGCCGGCCACGACCGTCAGAGGATCGCCGATGATGGGCGCCCAGCTCAGCAGCAGGGACCAGCGGCCCCAGCGGCGATACCACCCCGTCGCGCGTTCGAGCACCGCTTCCGGCACCGGGAACCAACGGCGATGGCGGAAGCGTTCCACCTGCCAGCCCAGCGCCCAATTGATGACCGCGCCGAGCGTGTTGCCGAGGCTCGCCACCAATACCAGCAGCCAGGCCGGCGTCTCGCCGAGCAGCAACAGGGCGACGAGCACGGGTTCCGACTGCATCGGCAGCAGGCTGGCGGCGCCCAGCGCGGCCAGGAACAGCCCGAGGATTTCGGCGATGCCACCCATGCGGCGCGCTATGCCTCATCCCGCGGCCTCCACCAATGGTCCCTGGCCTGAAATGCGACGCGGCCGGCCACCCCTGGGGGCAGCCGGCCGCGCCGGTCGCGTGGCGGGAAGGGCGCGCCCCGGGGCACTGGCCCCGGGGATGCCCACCCCGATCACTGCGGGGTGGCTTCCGCCGCCCGGGCAGGCCCCGCGCTGATCAGGCGCAGTTCCGGATACCCGTTCAGCATTGGCGCCCCGTAGAAGGGCCTGTTGGCCCCCTGGTGGCAGGTCGCGCAATTGACCTTCAGCGCATCACCCTGCGGGCCGAGGCGCGCCATGTGCGGGGCATCCGGGGGGCCACCCGGATTGGCCACCCAGAGCGGGGTCAGCGGCGTGATGAAGGCCGTGTTCAGGTCCCGCACCATGCGGATGCCGTGCCAGGCCGTGAGCCGTGCCGGCGGGCTGGTCGCCCAATCCGCGAACGAACGGCTGTTGTGGCAATGCGTACAGTTCACGCCGAGCCCTTCGCTCATCGACATCATGAGCGAGTAGGTCCATTCCGCCTGCATGATGCCGGCGGGATTGCGGCCAGGAAGCGAGGTGCCGCTGATCACGCGGATCTCGTCCTGCCCGAGGAGGTAGCGGGTGAAGGGCTCCGCGGGGAGGGAGCTGTCATTGGCCACCGGCGCAGGGTGGTTCTGGCCGCGGCTGGCCTGCAGGCCCGGGCGGTTCTCGGTGATGGTGGACCACACCTGTTCCGGCACGGGGCGACCGCGATGGCAGGTGTAGCAGGTGACACCGGTCTGGGCGACGTGGCTTGTCCAGTCGGTGTTGATCCGCCGCACCATCTGCAGCATCCGCCGGGAGACGACCTTCGTGTAGACTTCGTCGGAGGCCATGTTCTCGGGGTTGTGGCAATAGGTGCAGCCCTGGCCGGGCGCGATCCATTCGGTCATCGCCTGCATCAGGCGGCCGAACTGGCCCACGCTCAGCTCGCCGAGCACCTGGACGTTCTCGAAGGTCTCGCTGGCCTTCGGGCCGTCGGTATCGGCGGCTTCCGGCACTTCCGGAAGCTGGTTCGCGGCAACCCGCACCGCCAGGGTGCGGGGGTTGTTCAGGTCATGCATGCCGACGCCACGGAAGCCGATCTGCGTGGTCTGCGCAGGCGGACGCTCGAAGGTCAGCACGATCACCACCGTGCAGAACAGCGCGGCGAGGCCGAGCAGGACTTGGGTGGAGAACCTCATCGGGCGGCTCCTTGCAGGGCGGCGGGATCGGCAACCGGGGCCCAGAGCGCGGGGTAGGACGGCGCGAAATGCCGATCCACCGCCCAGAGGTACCAATTGTCGACGACGGTGCCGGTGAGGAGGATGCCGATGCCGCCGGTCAGCGGGCAGAGAACGGCGAACCACCAGGCCCAGCGATGGATGCTCTCGAAGCTGGCGTTGAAGCCCATGCACCAGCGCCAGAACAGCGCGCCGCGCTCGGCGGCCGTGCCACGGTCGAGCACCAACTCGATCTCACGCTCACCGCCGTAGCGGCCGAGGGCGAGGATCGTCGCGCCGTGCATGGCGAAGAGCAGGGTCGAGCCGTAGAGGAAGACGATCGAGAGTGCGTGGAACGGGTTGTAGAACAGGTTCCCGTACCGGATCGAGAAAGCCGCCGTCCAATCGAGGTGCGGGAAGATGCCGAAGGGCACCGCCTCGCTCCAGGACCCCATCAAGATCGGGCGGATGAAGCCCAGCACCAGGTAGAGCCAGATCGCGGCCGCGAAGGCCCAGGCGACATGCGTGCCCATGCCAAGCTGGCGTGCGCGGCGATAGGTGCGCAGCCACCAGAGCATGATCGACATCGTGAGGAAGAAGCCGGCGACCAGCCACCAACCGCCTTCGCGCAGCGGCGGCATGCGCAGGCCGTAATGCGCCGGCGGTGGTTCGAGCGCGAGCCAGAACAGCTGCTTGACGAACTGGCGGACATCCCAGCCCACCGACGCCAGCATGTTCAGGCCGATGATCTCGAAGGCAATGAAGCCGAAGAAGATCGAGAGGATGCCGAGGGTGCCGAGGTAGATCGGCCCCACCTGCGCGTCACCGATCTTGCCGAACAGCGAGACTTCGGTGGGCGTGCCTTCGCGGGGTACGTCGCCGGCCGGCAGCGGGACACCCGGATAGGGTGTCGGGCCACGGACCTGCACGCGGGTGAAGATGTTCTGGTATTCGGGCTTAAACATCGTTCCCTCCCTCAGCGCCAGATCGGCATGTTGAGCCACCAGCTCCACCACTCAGGCCAGCCGCGCGTCCAGAAGGGACCGCTGATGACGATGCAGACCGCGCTCCAGAACGCTGCCGACAAGGCCAGGAACAGGCCGAGGCGATGGATGCCGAGCGTGCCGATGGAGTAGCCGATCAGGTCACGGAAGAAGGTGTTCTCATGTTCCGCGGTCTTCACCGGTTCGCCATTCGGCGGGTTGAGCGCCGACAGCACGAGCCCGCCATGCATCGACAGCGCCAGCACTGTCGTGAAGAAGAAGCTGACGGCGATCATGTGTGCGGGATTGTAGTGGAAGTGCAGGTGCTGGTAGCCGACGTTCGACACCCAATCGAGGTGCGACCAGATGCCGTAGGGGAACCCATGCCCCCACGCCCCCATCAGGATCGGCCTGATGATGACCAGCGTGAAATACGCGAACACCGCGACGCTGTAGGCGATGGGGATATGGTAGCCCATGCCGAGCTTGCGGGAGATCTCCACCTGGCGCAGGGCCCATGAGACGAAGGCGCCAAGCGCGCAGAGCGTGATCCATTGCCACAGCCCACCTTCCCGGATCGGCGCTAAACGCAGGCCATAGGCCAGGTCCGGCGGCGGGATGTTGATGAGCCAGGGGTTGAAGGTGCCCTGGATGGACGCGCCCATCAGGATCAGGCCGACACCGACGAAGGTGAAGAAGGCCGTGGTAACCCCGAAGAAGCCGACCCAGAACGGCCCTATCCAGAAGTCGAACAGGTCGCCGCCCACCAGGGTGCCCCCGCGGACGCGATATTTCCGCTCGAATGTCAGTATCGCCATCGCATGACGCTCCCATCAGGACGGGACAAGTGCCCGCCGTGCCGTGCCGTCCTCGACAGCGGGCGAAACCCGCTGTGCTTGTTTCGCCCGCTGCCGCGGAGCGACACCGGCGTGACCCGCCTATCGACCCACGGGCTGGCCCGGGGTGAAGGTCGGGGCCGTCGCGCACCAGCCAAAGTGATCGCAGTAGCGGGGCGAGCTCAGCACGACGATGTGAATCAGCGCCGCGACTGCGAGCACCGCGACCATCGCAAGGAACAGCGACCGGCGAGGGTCGATGACCATCCAGATCTTATGCACGGATTTTCTCTCCTATCTGTCTTCGGGCCCGGACCAACGGCGGACACCGCATGGCCCGGTATTGCCTCAGAAGAAGCGCCAGTCCGGCGGGACCACGGAATTGCCGTACACCAACGGCCGCCACAGCCACGTCAGCACATGCGCCCCCATCGACGCGAAGACGGAGAATGCCCAGCCCTGAATCATGAGCTGGTGAATCTCGCGCGCTTCGCCTTCGGTCAGGCCGGTCCTTGAACCTTCGGCCATCACATTGATCTCCAACTGGCCTTTCGGCCGTTACCGCGCACAGCCCGCGCGGCAGGGTACGGCGTGGCGGGAAACCGCCATGGCCGACCCGGATCCCGTTACCTTCGGCAGTGTGTGCCGCAAGGTTCGGGGAGACCGGGATCGGAAGGACGCAGGGGCATCGTCAAGCGACGCCCTCCGCAGTTGTGGCCGCGGCGGAATCCACCGCGGTGTGTCTCATCGCGCTGGGCAACGGGGCTTCGGCGGGCGCTTCGGCCACCACCTCCCCCAATGTCGCCAGCACGCGGTCCCGTATGATGCGCGGCTCCCCAGCCTCGCGTGCCATACGTTCCACCTGCTCACGCAGCCGCCGGGAGGCGGAGATGCGCAGCAGGAAGGGCTCAGCCTGCACATGCGCGTCGAGCAGTTCCACCGCATCGTCGTCCCAGGGCTCGGACTTGCGGACCGGCGTGGGTTCCACGCGGTCGAGGTCAGTGCCGAGGGGCAGGATGTGGAACAGCGCGTCGAACAGCGCGTTGCAGTATTCCTGGATGATGTAGGTCGCGCCCGCATAGCCCATGAAGGGCGTGCCGGTGGCGCGGCGGATGATCGCACCCGGAAAACTGGCCGGAATGTACATGGCGCGGCTCCGCAATTCCGCGGCATACATGCGTTCGTTGTAGCTGCCGAAGAGAACCAGCGGCGGGTTCTTCTTCATCGCCTCCCGCACCGCGGCATTGTCCGGCTTCTCACCGGCCACGCGGGCGAAGGAGAAGGCGCAGGGCACGCCCATTTCCTCACCGAGGAAACGGGTCAGGCCACGGGTGTAGGTATCCGTCGCCACCACCGCAAAGGACGCGCTGGCGTAGAAATCCTGCGTCACGCTGCGCCACAAATCCCAGATCGGCTTGATCGTGGTGTGCTTCTCGCGCTCGATGAAGGGCTCAGGGTCCAGCCCCGTGAGCTCGCCCAGCTTGCGGAGGAAATTCGTCGTCGCGAACAGCCCGATCGGCGCCCGCAGCCAGGGGCGTTCCAGCTCCTCGCACAGCTTGCGTCCGAATTCGCGATACATGCAGATGTTCACATCGGCATCGGGCAGCTTCGCGATATCCTCGACATGGCTGCCGAGCGGGAAGACCAGGTTGATCTCGCAGCCCATGCCTTCGACGAGCCGGCGGATTTCCGCCAGGTCGGAGGGCATGTTGAAGGTGCCGTAGATCGGCCCGATGATGTTGACGCGCGGCTTCGGGCCGAGCTTCGCGTTGCGCGCGCGCATCTTGCGGCCGCGGGCGCCGAATTCGGTCCACAACCACATGATGGCGCGGTCGGCGGCCTGCCACTGGTCCTCGTCGATCGTGCGGCAGATGAAGCGCTGCAGGTTGCTGCCCTGTGGCGTCACGCCACCGCCGATCATTTCGGCGATCGAGCCTGTGACGACGACGGCGGGCAGATCCGGGTCCTGCGTCGATGCGGCGCGCCGCATCGAATCCTCGGTCCCGTTCTTCGAGAGGCTGTCCTCATCGAGGCCGGTGACGACGATCGGGAGTTCGTGCGGCGGCAGCGCGTCAGTGTAGTGCAGCACCGCCGTCACCGGCAGGTTCTCGCAGCCCACCGGGCCGTCGATCACTACCCGCAGGCCACGCACGGCGGAGAAGGCGTAGATCGCGCCCCAGTATCCACCAGCCCGATCATGATCGAGGACGAGCATCTCAGGTCCCCACCGCTTCTTCAGACTTCGCCTTGGCCATACGCAGCTTGCGCTGGCGGTCGCGGAAGCCTGGCGGATCGACGGGCTTGTCCTTGAAGCCGTAGCCCGCGCCATCCGGCGTGCCGACACCTTCGAAGAAGGACACCATGCGAGAGAAGCGTTCCCGCCCCCGCGTCTGCGCCGCGACGATACCCGCCATGGAACCCGCGCCTGCCGGCCCGAACAGCGGACGGGCGGAGACCATGTTGGTGAAATACAGCGCCGGCGTGCCCATCTCCTTCGCCTTCTGCACCAACGGCGTGGTGCCAAGGGCGAGGTCCGGCTTCGCATCGCGCATGGCGGCGATGTCCTGCTCCAGGCTGGCGCGATACTGCACGTGGCAGCCATGCGCTTCGAGCCATTCGCGATCCGCGGCACTCCATTCCGTGCGCGGGCAGGCGGTGCCGACATAGGGCACCTCGGCGCCGGCCTCGATCAGCAGGCGCGCGACCAGCAGCTCGGAGCCTTCGTAGCCGGAGACGGTGACGCGGGCCTTGATGGGCGCGCCGGCGAGGGCGCCTCGGATGGCCGGCAGGATGCGCGCCTTCGCGGCATCCACCGCACTGTCAGCAACACCGGCCGCGCGGCCGATGGCGGAAAGCCAGGCTTCCGTGCCTTCAAGCCCGACAGGGCCGGAGCCGACGACTGGACGGCCGGCGGCACGGAATTCACGGA
Source organism: Acetobacteraceae bacterium (assembly GCA_947478535.1). Next base: position 6,322 of record CANJXD010000093.1, on the reverse strand, counting down.
TGCTCGCGGTGTAGAAGGGATGCACCGCGGCGGCGACTTCGCAATCCAGCGCAGCGTATAGATCGCGCCATTCGCGCGACGGTGTCTGCGGCGCCAGCGCCAGGCCCATCGGGGCGAGCATCGCGCCGACGCCCATCGGATCCGCCGGGAACAATTCGCCGATCAAGGCTACGGTGCGCGCACCAGCCACCATCTGGCGCGGCCGCGCGACGGGGCCGGATTCGGCCTCGCCCCTGGCATAGCGCAGCATGGCGCCGGACAGCACGTCCTTCGCTTCCGCATGCGTCGGCACGCCGAAGCCTGGCACATCGATGCCAATAACCCGCACACCATCGATCTGCTTCGGCAGCAGGTCCAGCGGCACGCCGGACGCGGTCGGCACGCAGAGATTGATCACGACGACCGCGTCATAATCCTCGGGCTTGGCGATGGCATGGACGGCGTCGCGGATATCCTCGAACAGCTTGCCGGTGACGAGGGTTTCCGAATTGAAGGGCACATAACCCACGGTACGGCGCGCGCCGTAGAAATGGCTGGTGAAGGTCAGCCCATAGACGCAGCAGGCGCTGCCCGAGAGGATCGTCGCCGTGCGCCGCATCCGCAGGCCGACGCGCAGCGAACCGAAGGCCGGGCACATGGATTGCGGCTGGTCATGCGGGCCGCGCGGGTAATCCGCGGCGAGCTTGTCCATCGTGGCGCTTTTGCCCGCAGCGCGCGCAGCGGCGTCGAGTGTTTCCCGGCCGCCATGGCAGCCAGCACCTTCGGCGGCAACAGGCACTGCGGCGGGGGGAAGCGTGTCCATTGTTCAGGCGCCCTCGTAGACCACTTCGAGGGACGGCTTGTTCAGCACATCGGCCGCGCACATGTCTTCCATCGTCGCGGGATTCAGCACCACGCCACGGCCCACCGCATCGCCCTTGAACAGGCCGAGCAGAGCATCGTGCGTCAAAGGCTTCGGGCGCAGCGGGGGCGCTTCCGCCACCTGCGTCGCAAGCTGCTCGAACACACTGGCCCAGGGACCGCCGGGCACGCCGACGATCTCATAGTTCGCGGATTTGCGGCGGATATCGTCATCGGCCGGAATGGCGGACAGGATGGGGATGCCGGCGGCTTCGGCGAAGGCGTGCGCCTCCCCCGTGCCGTCATCCTTGTTGATGACCATGCCGGCCACGCCGACATTGCCGCCGAGCTTCTTGAAGTACTCGACCGCCGAGCAGACGTTGTTCGCGACATAGAGCGACTGCAGGTCGTTCGAGCCGACAACGATCACCTTCTGGCACATGTCGCGGGCGATCGGCAGGCCGAAGCCGCCGCAGACCACGTCGCCGAGGAAGTCCAGCAGCACGTAGTCGAAGTCCCACTGATGAAAGCCCAGCTTCTCCAGCAATTCGAAGCCGTGGATGATGCCGCGCCCACCGCAGCCGCGGCCGACTTCCGGCCCGCCGAGTTCCATGGCGAAGACGCCATCGCGCTTGAAGCAGACATCGCCGATGGCAACCGGCTCACCCGCGGCCTTCTTGCGGGACGACGTCTCGATGATCGTCGGGCAGGAACGGCCGCCGAACAGCAGGCTCGTCGTATCGGATTTCGGATCGCAGCCGATCAGCAGCACGCGCTTGCCCTGCTGCGCCATCATGTAGCTGAGATTGGCCAGGGTGAAGGATTTGCCGATGCCACCCTTGCCGTAGATGGCGATGATCTGCGTTTCCTTCTTCACCGGCTCGGTGGAGACCGGATCGGGCCCCTGCTCGGCTTCCGCCCTCAGCGCCTCGGCCATGCTGGCCTGCGCGGAACGTGCCGGGGTGATGGCTGCGGGACCGTTCATTGCGTCTTTCTCCAGTCGAGGACCATCTTCAGGCACGCGGGATCGGAAAAGGCTGTCCGATAGGCATCCTCGGCGGCGCTCGCATCGCGCTGGTGCGTGACAAGGCCATCGAGGGAAAGCTTGCCGCTGCTCAGGAAGTCGCGAACCGCGTTGAGGTCCGGCTCCTTGAATTCGGCGGCGATTCGGAAGCGCGCCTCCCGCATGAAGGCGGGCGGAAAGCTGAACGACAGCGGCTGGTGGTAGAAGCCGGCGAGGATGATCTCCCCACCCGGCGCGAGCCGCTGCACCAAGGTGTTCAGCAGCGTGCCATCGCCGCTGACATCGCAGATGCTGCGATAGTCCCGGCGCGGATCGTTGTCGGGATCCACCACCGAGTAGCCTGCAGCGCCTGCGAAGCGCTGCGGGTTCTTCTCCCACACCGTAGGCGGGGGACCACCGGCGGCGATGACGAGGCGCGCGACGAGCCGGCCAAGCACACCATGGCCGACGATGAGGTCCGGCGGCAGGATGCCAGGGAGGGCGGGCGGCGCGATGGCGTGTTGTGCCGTCGCCGCCAGCGCCAGCAGCACGCCATCGACGCCGAGGCTTTCATCCATCTGCACGGTGCGCGCACCGGGAACGACCAGGCGCGAGGCCGCGCCTCCGAATAACCCGCGCACCTCACCGAAGCACTTGGCGCCGGGGACGAACACCCGTTCACCGACACGGCGCAAGGAACGGGCACCGACAGAGGCCACGCGGCCCACGGATTCGTAGCCAGGCACCAGCGGATAGCCCATGCCCGGGAAGGGCGGCATCGTTCCGGTCCAGAGCAGACGCTCCGTGCCGGTGCTGATGCCACTCCATTCGACGTCGACCACCACATCCTCCTCACCCGGGGGCGAGAGTTCGAGGCGGCTGAGCGTCAGCCTTTCAGGCGCTTCCAGTAGTACGGCGACGGTGTCCACCTGGACTGTCTGCTCCCATGGTTGAGTGTAAGGGTAAGATGACAGCAATTATTGTCAAGCGAAACTGACAGACCGCGCGACCATAACGGCGGCGAGGCGAAAACTCCCCGGATTCCGTCAGATGGCGTCGGCCAGCAGCACGCGGGTGAGCAACGGAGTGTGGGTCGGCAGCAGGCGGCTGGCGCCGAAACCGGCGGCGGCGAGCATCGCCTGCAATTCCTCGGGCCGCCGGGGCCGGCCGCGGCCCATGGCGAGCAGGTAGAAACCGAAATAGGCCTCGCCCATCGGCTCCGCCCCGCTGGTGCCAGCCATCGGCTCCGCGACTACCAGGCGACCGCCTGGCGGCAGCACGGCGCGCACGCGGCGCAGCAGGCCCATCACGACATCGTCGTCGTGGTCGTGCAGAACACGCACCAGACTGACGATATCGGCGCCGGCCGGCAGCGCATCCATGGTGAAGTCGCCGCCATGGGTGCTGGCACGGGGCGCCATGCCGTTGGTCGTGAAGCGCGCGGCACCGCGCGCCACCACCGGCGGCAGGTCGAACAGCATCAGCCGCAGGGAAGGCGCCGCGGCACCGACGGCGGAGAGGAAGGCACCCTCTCCTCCACCGACATCCAGCAGCGCCTTGTGGCGCCGGAAATCATAGGCAGCGAGCACTTCCTCCGCGACCATGGGCTGGGAGGCCGCCATCAGCGCGGAGTAGTCGGCGACCTTCTCCCCCGCCAGCGACTCGGGGCTTTCCGCGCCGGAATAGGCCCAATAGGCCGACAGCGCATTGCCCCCGCGTTCCCGCCGCAGCAGCGCCACGGGGTCCGCGAGATCGGCGTAGAGCAGCGCATGGTGTTCCACCATCGCGCACAGGCCAGGATTGCCGATCATCGCGGCACCCAGCGGCCCCAGTGTCCAGCGCCCATCGGCACGGCGATGGGTCAGCTGCAGGGACGCCGCGGCGGCCAGCAGGCGCGCCGCACTTTCCGGCGGCAGGGACAAGCGGAGCGCCAGCGCCGCTTCCGTCATCGGACCGCTTTCGTGCAGCATGTCGAACAGGCGAAGCCGCACACAAGCCAACAGCACCTGCGAATAGACGAAGCCCGCGCAGAGATCGAACAACTCCCGCGCCCGACGCCGCGCCATCGGCCGCGTCAGTGGGAAAGCCGCCGCCCAGGACCGGAAACGGGGGCTCGCGGTCACACTCTCGCGCCACTCCCGGAACCGATCGCGCCACCCGGGTGCGGGGGCGGTCATGACATCACCGCCGGGCATGTCTCAGGCGGCGAGCTTCTGCGGCAGCAGGCGCCCCGCGTCCTGCAGGATCAGGCCGCGCAGCATGGACTGGCCGCGGCATTCGGGGATGCTGTCCACCGCGTCCTGCGACAGGCGGCGCAGGCGCGCCACGGCGCCTTGCAGGCCGAATTCGGCGACGGCGCTCGGGCGGCCGAGCGCCTTGTCCACGCCGACCGGCTTGCCGATCGTCGCCTCATCCTCCACCGCGTCGCGCAGATCGTCGGCGACCTGGTAGGCCTCCCCCAGCCGATCGCCGAGCAGGCGCCATGCCTCGGGTTCGGAATGGGCGCAGGCGGCAGCGCCGGCGATAGTGGCGGCGGCGAACAGGCTCCCGGTCTTCTGGCGCTGGTATTCGGACAGGTCGGCGCGGGGTTCGCATTCCCAGGCCTGGCCGGCGACGATGCCGAAGGGCACGCCGACGCCATCGCCGACCGCGATCATCAAGGGGCCGAGGCGTTCCGGCGCGCAGGGGGCGGCGCGAGCCAGGGTCTGGAAGGCGAGGACGATCAGCGCATCGCCGGCCAGCACCGCCAGCGGCACGCCGAAGGCGCGGTGCACGCTGGGCTTGCCGCGCCGCGTCGCCGCATCGTCGAAGCAGGGCATGTCGTCATGCACGAGAGAGGCGCAGTGCAGCAACTCGATCGCCGCGGCAGTGGCAGAGGCCAAGGCCGGCTTGTCATCCCCGCAGGCAGCGGCCACGGCGAGGGTCAGCCGCGGGCGGATGCGGTTGCCCTTCGGGAACACCGAATGGCGCAAGGCCGCGGCCAGGCGCGGCGGTGCGCCGGATGCCTCCGCATAAAGCACGGCGTCGGCCAGGGTCGATTCGATCCGCGTCGAGACATCCATCCGGGCCGCTCCCACCTTCGCATCCCGGACGTGGCCGCCTTGGCGGGCCCGGTATGGCGATGCGGCCTGCCGCCGGCGGGTGCCGGAGGGTCAACCGTCATCTTTTGTTGTCGGTTTTGAGTGTCATGCTTTCTTGACACTCAAGTCAACGGCTTTTGCCGCGTTCCGATCCGAAGCCGCGAAGAAGTTGCGCCGGCCTACCAGGTCACCTCGAACACGCAGGCGGTGGCGCCCGTGGCGCAGCAGGCCACTTCCCTGACCCGCGCATAGCGGCTGACCAGCGTGGCGAACAGTGTCTCGAAGGTGCTGGCGTAATAGTCGCAGACCGGCTCCTCCGCCGTGCCGGCAGCCGCGATCGGCCCGCCGGCGATTTCCAGGCGCAAGGGGCGGCCCCATGCAACCCGAAAGCTGCCGCTGCCGGCAAAGATCCAGGCATGCGCGCCGATGGCCCGCAGCAGCACGCGGGCAGCGAGCCCAGGTGGCAGCATCCGCAGCAGCCATTGCACCGGGCGGGGTATGCGGTGCGCCAGGAGGTAGCGTGCCGTCAGTGCCCCGGCATGGCGCGCCAGAAGCGCCAGCCGGGCTTCGCCCAGCGCGGCGCGGCCGGCGCGGTGCAGCGCCGTGACATCACGTTCCGGCACCATGCGGCCGGGCGGTGCATCCAGGTGACGTTCGATCAGCGCGGCGCGAAAGATGGCCCGTGTTGCCTCCTCGCCGAGCGCCGCCCGCATGGCTTCCGCCATGCGGGTGATCGCGTTCGGGCCGATGCGCCCACCATCGGGGGCGTAGCCGCCATCCATGGCGCTATTCCCGCGCTGCGGCGTGCACCGATTCGGGGCGCTGCTGCGTGCCACCGCCAAAGGACATGGCGCGTGCCGCCCCTGCGACGACGGGTGGTGCTTCCTCCTCCATCTGCTCCGTCCCGCCACCGCAGGCCTTGATCACGCCCTGGTTCGCCGCGGGCAGCTTCACCTTCGGGCGATGCATCGTCTTCCACATCGCATTATGTGGGGCGCGCGCCGCCTCGGTATCCAGGTGCTTCGTCTCGTCGAAGTGGAAGTCCACGTTCTTCTTCGATTGCGGGCCCCAATAGCCGACCTTGCCGAGGTCATAGAAGGTGCGCTGGAAGCCGGATTTCGCGAAGGCCCAGAGGCAGCCCAGCATGTATTTCCGCTTCACCTTATCCTTGATCCAGGGATAGCCGAGGAAGGTCTTGCGCAGGTAGAAGCGGCGGTAATTCGCCATGGTCCGGTCCAGCAGCGTGGCGCGGGTAATTGCTCACCCCCCCCTTCCGGTCGTGCCTCACGCAGGTCGTATGATCGCCACGCCCGCGAGGGCGGCGCGCAACGCCTCGAGGGCGGTCCTTCCATGCAGGCGCCCTGTGGCGATGACGCTGGCCGCGGCGGCGTAGACCTTG
>CANJXD010000092.1 GCA_947478535.1 Acetobacteraceae bacterium | reverse complement strand
TGCCGAACAGACGTTCCACCACCGCGCGGGCGGGCGGGCGGTCCAGTCCCGCGCCGGTGCCGCCGGCCGCGATGGAGGGGGCAAGGTGGGTCCAGACATCGGCGTAGCTGGCGCCCACGCTGGCCGGCGGGGCAGTGGCGACCAGCCCTTCGCGATAGGCATCGGCCTGGGCGGGGCGCGCAAGCCGCGCCACCACCAGCAGGTCCCGCGCCGGCTGTCCGAGCGCATCCGGCACCTGTTCCAGCACCTCGATATCGAAGCCGAGCGCCGTCAGCAGGTAGTTGACGATCTCGGGAGAGGTCCAGCCGAAGCGGCGGGAGGCGCCGCCTTGCAGGCCCCAGAAGGTGCCGATATCGCCCAGCAGCTTGGCGAAGCCGCCTTCCGAGGTCGGGTCCGCCACCGTCATCACCAGGCAGCCACCAGGGCGCAGCGCCAGGGCGGCCGTCATCACATGGGCGGCGAGGTCCGTCGTATCCGCATGCACCAGCGCATCCAGGCTGAACACGGCATCGAGCCGCCGCACCAGCCCCGCCGCCGCCACCTCCGCCAGCACGCCATCCGGCGCCGGGCCGATCCGGTGCAGGGAAAGCCGCCCGGCGGCGACCGGGCCGGCCAGCCGCTCGGCCGCCGCTTCCAGCAGCTTCGGGCTGATATCGAAGCCGAGCAGGCGCAGCGCCGGATTGGCCCGCAGCGCGCGGTCCGTGTACTTGCCGCCGCCGACGCCGATTTCCACCGCATGCGCCCAGCCGGCGACGCCCGCCGGCACGAAGGCGCGATCGAAGATCGCCTGCCAGACCGCGGCATCGCCGCGTTCATCGCCCGGCCATGCCATGCGAGGGTTCGCCGCGCGCAGCCGCGGGAAATCCTCGGTGGCGTAGCGATCCCAGACCTGCGCCTGCGTCTCCGTCGTCATCCTGCCTCGCTGAGATTGGCGGCCACCGCTGGAAGCCAGCGCATCATCGCATGGTGTAAGGGCAGGGCCACCCCTGGCGCCAGTCTGCATCGCCCGCTACCGGCCTGGTTGCGGCGGCTGCCCGGCTTCCCACATCATCGGGTGGATGACCGCCCCCCACCCCGATACCTGGATGCGCGTCACGCCGCAGGGGCTGTTCTGCGAGCCCGGCGGCTTCTTCATCGACCCGCCCCGCGCCGTCGGCCACGCCATCATCACCCATGGACATGCCGACCACGCCCGCCCCGGCCATGACCACGTCCTCGCCACGCGGGAGACGCTGGCGATCATGCAGGCGCGAATGGCGGAGGGCCAAGCCGGGCGCGCCCGCCAGGCGCTGACGCCGGGGGAGGCGATCACCCATAACGGTGTCGCCATCCGGCTGGCGCCGGCCGGGCATGTGCTGGGCTCGGCGCAGGTGGTGCTGGACTGGCAGGGCAGCCGCATCGTCATCTCCGGCGACTACAAGCGCCGCCGGGACCCAAGCTGCGCGCCCTTCGAGCCCATCCCCTGCGATGTCTTCGTCACAGAGGCGACCTTCGCCCTGCCCGTGTTCCGCCACCCCGACGCAGCGGCGGAAGTGGCGCGGCTGCTGGACAGCATCCGCCTGTTCCCGGACCGCACGCATCTGATCGGCGTCTATGCGCTCGGCAAGGCGCAGCGGCTGATCATGCTGCTGCGGGAAGCCGGCTGGGATCGGCCGATCTACATCCATGGCGCCTTGCAGGCGCTCTGCACGCTGTATGAGGGCTTCGGCTACCACCTCGGCGATCTCCGCCCGGTGCCGACCCCCGCGAAGCGCGGCGGCGGCGGGCTGCTGGCCGGGGAGATCGTGCTGGCCCCGCCCTCCGCCGAGGCCACCCCCTGGGTGCGTCGCCTGGCGGAGCCCGTGATCTGCGCCGCTTCCGGCTGGATGCGGGTGCGCCAGCGCGCCAAGGCGAAGGGGGTGGAACTGCCCCTCATCATCTCCGACCACGCGGATTGGGCGGAGCTGTTGCAGACCGCCGAGGATGTCATGGCGCCCGAGATCTGGGTGACGCATGGGCGGGATGACGCGCTGGTGCACGCGCTGGCGCTGCGCGGCGTGAAGGGCCGGGCGCTGCACCTGGTCGGGCGCGGGGAGGAGGATGATCTGGACTCGCCGCCTGCGGCGGATGGCGGGCTAAACCCGCCGCCTTCGGCGGGCGAGGCGCCAGGCGCCGGTGAGGTGCCCGATGCCGGCGCGTAGCGTCAGCACCGTGCAGGTCGTGCGGATGCGCTCCGCCCTGCCGGTGCGGCGTCCCCAGGCACGCTCGAAGGCTTCCTGGCAATCCAGGAAATCCGTGGCGACGCGGCCGGGGCTGAGGTGATGCAGGTGGAAATCGATCACCCAGGCACTCCGCCCCTTCTCCCGCGCCGCGAGGCAGAGATCGGTGCCATACAGATGAAACCCCGTCAGGGCGGGGGAGGGCGCAATGCCGAGGCCGCCGCGCAGCACGAGGAAGTTCTCATCGAGGCTCAGCACCCGCGCCGGGAAAGCGCCGCGCCGCTGGTCCGCGCCATGCGGGTCCGTGATGCGGATCACCAGGTCGCCCGCCGCGGTCGCCCCGGCATTCCCGGCCACCGCCCAGTCCGGCGGCAGCGCGGCCAGCAGGGCGCCCAGCGCCACCGCGTCATCGCCGATCAGCCGCACATCCTGGTGGCAGAGGATCACCGCCTCGCCCCGCGCCCGGCCCAGCATCTCCGTCAGGCCGCGATAGGCGCAGGTGGCGTTGCCGGCACTGTTGTCGATGGTGAGGAACTCGCTGTTGGCGGGCGTGAAGCCATGCGCCGCGAAGCTCGCCCGCATCGCCGCGTGCTGCGCGGCATCGGTGACGAGGGTGCAGACGGAATAATCCGGTCGGGCTTGGAGCGCGTTCACGATCCTGTGTCGATACGGCGGGGCCGTGCCCCGGGCAAGCCGCGATGAGCCTGCCCGATTTTGCCCGGCTGCTGGAACGCCTGCTCTACACGCCCGGCCGCAACGCCAAGCTCGCCTTGCTCCGGCATTGGTTCGCGACGCAGCCGGACCCCGATCGCGGCATCGGCCTCGCCGCGCTGACCGGGGAGCTGTCCCTGTCCACCGCCAAGCCCGGCGTGGTGCGGGACCTGGTGGCGGCGCGGACGGACCCAGTCCTGTTCGCGCTGTCCTACGATTATGTGGGGGACCTCGCGGAGACGGTGGCGCTGATCTGGCCCGAGGGCGCCCGCACCAACACGCCGCCGCCGACTCTGGCCGAGGTGCTGGAGGCGCTGGAGACGACGCCGCGCGCCGGCATCCCGGCGCTGCTCGCGGGCTGGCTGGATACGCTGGAGGCGGATGCGCGGCTGGCGCTCATCAAGCTGGTCACCGGTGGACTTCGCGTCGGCATCTCGGCCCGCCTCGCCAAGACGGCGCTGGCGGAATGGGCGGGGGTGGAGGTCGCCGAGGTGGAGGAGGTGTGGCACGGGCAGGAGCCGCCCTACCTCGCATTGTTCGCCTGGCTGGAAGGGCGTGGGCCGCGCCCGGATGCGCGGGACCTGCCGGTGTTCCGGCCGCTGATGCTCGCCCATCCGCTGGAGGAAGCCGATTTCGCGGCGCTCGACCCTGCCGCGCATCGCGCGGAATGGAAGTGGGACGGCATCCGCGTGCAACTCTCCGCGACCGGGGGCGGCCGCAAGCTGTGGTCCCGCGGCGCCGAGGACATTTCCGCGAGTTTTCCGGAGATCATCGGCGCGATGGATTTTCATGCCGTACTCGATGGGGAATTGCTGGTGGTCCGAGGGGAGGAGGTCGCACCCTTCGCGGACCTCCAGCAGCGGCTGAACCGGAAGGTGGTCAGTGCCCGGATGCAGGCGGCGAACCCCGTGGGCGTCCGCCTCTATGACATGCTGTTCGAGGGGGAGGAGGACCTCCGCGCGCTGCCCCTCGATGCGCGGCGTGCCCGGCTGGAGGCCTGGTTCGCGCGCGTCGCGCCAGCGCGGATGGCGCTTTCGCCGCGGATCGCCTTTGCCTCGATGGAGGAACTCTCCGCGATCCGCGACGGCACCCGCGCCGCCGCCATCGAGGGGCTGATGATCAAGCGCGCCGATGCCCCCTATGTCGCCGGGCGGGTGAAGGGGCTTTGGTGGAAGTGGAAGCGCGCGCCGCTCAGCGTCGATGCCGTGCTGATGTATGCCCAGCGCGGCCACGGCAAGCGCAGCAGCTACTACAGCGACTACACCTTTGGTCTCTGGCGCCCGGATGGGGCGGGTGGCGAGGAGCTGGTGCCGATCGGCAAGGCCTATTCCGGCTATACGGACCAGGAACTGATCTGGCTCGACCGCTGGATCCGCAACCACACCGTGTCCCGGTTTGGCCCGGTGCGGGAGGTGGAGAAGGGCCTGGTGCTGGAAGTGGTGTTCGACGCGGCGCAGCGCAGCGGCCGGCACAAATCGGGCGTCGCGCTGCGGTTTCCGCGCATCGCGCGGCTGCGGGCGGACAAGCCGGCGGCGGAGGCGGACCGGCTGGTGGTGGTGGAGGGGATGATTGCGGGGGAGGGGTGAGGCCTCGCCATCACTCCATCCGCGCCAGCATCTCCTGCGCCGCCTTGCCCCAGGCCTCCCACGCCGTATCCGCCGCACTGCCCACGCGTTCCGCCGAGACACTCGCCGCGTTCAGGCGGCGGCGGGCTTCCTCGCGCTCTGGCCCTGTGCGGTCTTCCGCCGCGGCGCGGGCGCGGTCGAGCGCCGTCTTCGCCGCGGCGTAGGCGCGGATGGCGTTGCGGGCGGTATCCAGCAGCCCGCGCAGCGCCGTCATGTTCTCGACGAGCGTGGCCAGCCGCGCGCGGCCGGGCGCCTCGGCGGGTAGGCGTTCGAGGACGGTGCGGAGGTTCTCCAGCGTCGCCGGGCCGCCGGGCAGGCGGCGCAGGCTCTGTTCCACATCCATGTCGCGCCAGCGCAGCAGAACGGGGTCACCGAGCCCGGCATCCCAGACCGGCATGTCGCGCCGCTGTTCCTGCTCAAAGGCGAAGCGCAGCGTCTGCGCGCCGCCGGCCAGCACCACCTCATGCCGCAGGCCGAAATCGCCTTCCGCCGCCACGATGAAGCGGGGCGTGAAGCCGGCGCGGCGGGGCAGGTCCAGGATCATCCGCGCGCCCCGCCCGGCATCGGCGGCCGCGGCGGGGTCGATGGCGATGGCCGCTTCCTCCTGCCGCATGATCCGCAGCACGACAACGCCGCGCCGCAACTCCACCCCGATCGGGCGGTCGCCCCCCGAACTCGCGGTGGAAAGCCTGACATCGCGATCACGGGCGAAACCGATGATGCGCTGTTCCCCCGGTGCCACGGCGCGGATTTCGGCATCGCCGAGGAAGGCGCCGGCTTCGGCGCCGGCGCCGCCATACAGCGTCGCCAGCCCATCCGGCAGCGTATGGCCGGAGGTGTTGCGCAGGCGGACGGCGGAAATCGGGTTGGTCGCGGAGAAATTCTGCACCCACCACAGCCGTTCCGCCGGCAGGGCGGCATCGAGGAAGGGCAGGTTCGCCGTTTCCCCGCTGCGGACGGTGACTGGGGCGGGCAGGGTGAAGGCGACGCGGCCGGCGGCGCTCACGGGCAGGGCGGCGGGCATTGCGGCGATGGTGTCGGCGAAGCGCAGCGCGGCCTCGGCCGGGGCACCACCCGCCATGGCGCGGGATGCGACACCTGGCGGCGGCGCGGGCATGGGCACCGGGGCGGCAGCCATCGCCATGGGTGGCGGCGGGGGCGGCGTGGCGCCAGTTTCGGCGCGTACCTGCACGCCCTCCGCCACCCGCACCGGCAGGTCCGGTCGCGCCACGCGGATCGGCGCATAGAGCGCCTGGTGGAAGGTGGCGGGGTTGCCGCTGACCAGCGCGAGGCGGACCGCGTTCCAATCGGCGCCGGAGCGGTTTTCCACCACCGCCCAGCCCTGCAGCCGCGCTTCGCCCTCGCCGGTCGGCACCACGAGGCGCCAGGACGGCTTCCACAGCGGCGCCGCCGCGACATAGGCGGCCGAGACCTCCCGCGCCGCGGTGGCACCGGAAAGCCGCACTTCCACCAGACGGCTATCGGTGGTGCTGGCGGCGGCCAGGGCCTCCGCGGCGCGGCGCAGGCGGGCGGCGAGGTCGGCATCGGTGAAGCGCACGCCATCGCCTTCACGCAGCGTCAGCGTGCGCAGGCCATCGGGGGTGATCAGCGTAAGGCGAAGCGCGCTGGTGCGGGCGCCGGGGTCGCCCGCCTCCACATCCTCGGCATCCACCAGCCGGCCCGCGGCGCCGCCAGCTTCGACGGCCTGGCCGCGGAGGGCGCGGAGCAGGCTGGCGCGGCCAGCAAAATCCTCGGCCTTCACGGGCAGGCCACGGAAGGCCTCCGCCGCCAGATCCTGCGCCGGCAGTCGAACGCCTTCGACCCTGCCGGCGGAATCCCGCACCAGCAGGGATTTCAGCACATCATCGACATCCTCGACCGGGACGCGGAAGGCGAGGGGGGCGTCCGGCGCCAGGGACCCACCGCGTTCGATCTGCGCGAGGCCGGCATTGGAGAGGGTGACGGCCGTGATGGGCAGGTCCTGCGCCGCGGCCGGGAGGGCCAGAAGCAGGACCGGTAAGGTGATGCGCGCGCGCATGGCGTTTCCCCGGAATATCGGGGTGCATGGTGGCGCAATCCGGCGTTGGCGTCGATTGACCCGCCCCCGCTCCCGTGGTGCCGTCCTCGCACCAAGGGGAAACGCAACCATGCCGATCATCCGCAACCATATCCGTGAACGCCTGGCCGCCGGCGGCCTTGCCCTGGGTTTCGGGGTTTCGACCTATCGCTCCCCGGGCGTCGGCATGGTCGCCAAGGCGACCGGCTACGACTGGCTGTTCATCGATATGGAACATGGCGCGATGAGCGTGGATGACGCGACGCGGATTGCCGTCGCCGCGCTCGGCCAGGGGGTGACGCCGATCGTCCGCGTCTGCAAGGACGCGGTGCATGAAGGCACGCGCTGCCTCGACAATGGTGCGATGGGCGTCGTCGTGCCGCATATCGACACGGCGGAGGAAGCCGCCGCCGTCGTCCGCGCCTATCGCTTCCCGCCGGTCGGGCACCGCAGCTGGGGAGGGCCGGCCTATGCCTACGGCTTGGGCGCGGTGGACCCGGCCAAGGCGCAGCAGGAACTGAACGCGGAAATCCTCGTCGTGGTGATGATCGAGACGCCGGAAGCGGTGGCGAATGCGGAGGCGATCGCCGCAGTGCCGGGGGTGGATGTGCTGATGTTCGGCACCTCCGACCTGACGGCGACGATGGGCATCCCCGGGCAGATCGGCCACCCCGATGTGCGCGCGGCCTATGTCACGGTGGGCGCGGCCTGCGCGAAGCACGGCAAGGTGATGGGGATGGGTGGCGTCTACGATGAGAAGACGACGCCGGACTACATCGCCTTGGGCGCCCGCTTCATCCTTGCCGGCAACGACCACGTCTTCCTGATGGCCGGCGCCGGTGGCCGGGCGAAGTTCCTGCGGGGGTTGGCGTCGGGGTGAGGGCGCGCGGCGCTAGTACTTGCGAACGCTTCTCAATTGCGAGAAACCTTCGGCCAACGATCCCGAAAGGCCTGTCATGTCACTTCGCCTTGCCCGCCGCCTGGTGTTCGCCGCCTTGCCGGTGGTGGCACTTGCCTTCCCCGCCCTGGCCCAACCGCGGAGCGAGATCGCGGTCTATTCGGCCCGGCACTACGACACCGACCGTCGGATGTATGATGCCTTCACGCGGGAGACGGGCATCCGCATCCGCCTGATCGAGGGCGATGCCGACCAGCTGGTGGAGCGCATCCGGACGGAGGGTGCGAACAGCCCGGCCGATGTGCTGATCACCGTCGATGCCGCCCGGCTTGCCCGCGCCAAGGATGCGGGGGTGACGCAGCCGCATGGCTCGGCGGTGATCGACGGCCGCGTCGAAGCCGGGTTGCGCGATGTGGAAGGGCATTGGTTCGCCGTCTCGAAGCGCGCCCGCGTCATCATGTATGACCGCACGCGTGGCATGCCGCAGGGGCTGACGCGGTATGAGGATTTGGCCGATGCCCGCTTCCGCGGCCAGATCTGCGTCCGCGCAGCCAACCATCCCTACAATGTCAGCCTGGCCGCCAGCGTGCTGGCCGCGGATGGCGCAGCGGCGACGGAAGCCTGGGCGCGCGGCCTGGCCGCCAACCTCGCCCGCCCGCCGCAGGGCGGCGACCGGGACCAGTTCCGCGCCATCCCGCCGGGGCAATGCACGCTGGCGATCAGCAACACCTACTACCTCGCGGCCTTTGGCGCTTCGGACAACCCCGCCGACAAGGCGCTGTTCGAGCGGATGGGCGTGATCTTCCCGAACCAGGGCGCGGGCGATCGCGGGACGCATGTGAATATCTCCGGCGCCGCGCTGGTCCGCACCGCGCCGCATCGGGCGGAGGCGGTGCGCTTTCTCGAATACATGACGACGCCGGAAGCGCAGCAGATCTTCGCCCTCGGCAACATGGAATACCCCGTGGTGGCCGGCGTGCCGCTGCACCCCGCGCTGGCCGCGATGGGTGAATTCCGGGCGGAGCCGGTGCATGCCTCCCAATCCGCGGCGAATGCGGCGGAAGCGCTGCGGATCATGCAGCGCGCGGGCTGGCGCTAATGGGCGCGGCCCCGATGGGTTGATCAATGGGGCGGGTCGCGCAGGCGGCCCGCCCTTTTCGCATTCAATCCTTCCGCATCCCCCGCACCAGCGCGACCACCGGCAGCAGCCCCACCACCACGATCAGCAGCGCGCTGGTGGACGCCTCGGCCAGGCGTTCATCCGAGGCGAGGGAATGCACGCGCACCGCGAGCGTGTCGAAATCGAAGGGCCGGACGATCAGCGTCGCCGGCAATTCCTTCATCGTATCGACGAAGACCAGCACACCCGCCGTCACCAGCGCGCCGCGTGCCAGCGGCAATTCCACCTCCCGCACCGCCTGGCCAGGCGTGCGGCCGAGCACGCGGGCGGCGGCGAACAGGCTGGGCTTCACCCGCGTCAGCCCCGATTCCACCGCGGAGAGCGCGACACCGAGGAACCGCACGAGATAGGCGAAGACCAGCGCCGCGATGGTGCCGGACAGCAGCAGGCCGGTGGAGATGCCGAAGCGGGCGCGCATCCAGGCATCGACCGCATTGTCGAACAGCGCGAAGGGCACCAGCGTGCCGACGGCGATGACCGAGCCCGGCAGCGCATAGCCGAGCGAGGCGATGCGGTTCGCCGCCGCCCGGAAGCGCGAAGGATGCAGACGCTGCCCCCAGGCCAGCAGCGCGCCGAGCAGCACGGCCAGCACCGCCGTCACCGCCGCCAGCGTCAGGCTGTTCAGCGCGAAGGGGATGGTACGGCGCGGATCCAGGGGGTCTCCGCCTTGCAGCATCAGCGCGAACAGCGTGCCGCCGGGGATGACGAAGCCCAGCAGCACCGGCGCCGCGCAGGCCGCGATGGCAGCGGCCTCCTTCCAGCCTTGCAGCACCACGGGCCGCAGCGGCGGGTGGCGCGTGGTCGTGGGGTGGAAGCGCCGGCCGCCGCGGGACATGCGCTCCAGCAGCAGCAGCATCGCCACCACCCCCATCAGGCAGGCCGCGAGCTGCGCGGCGGCGGGCCGATCCCCTTGGCCGAACCAGGCCTCATAGATGCCGGTGGTGAAGGTCCGCAGCGCGAAATGCTGCACCGTGCCGAAATCCGCCAGCACTTCCATCAGCACCAGCGCGATGCCGGCAGCCAGTGCCGGGCGCGCCATCGGCAGCGCGACATGGAGGAAGGTGCGCGGCAGCCCGTGGCCGAGGGTGCGGCTGGCTTCCAGCAGGCAGACGCTCTGTTGCAGGAAGGCGTTGCGGCACAGCAGGTAGACATAGGGATAGAGCACGGCGGCGAGCATCAGCGCCGCCCCCGGCAGGCTGCGGATTTCGGGGAACCAGTATTGCCCCCAGCGCAGGCCCGTCACGCTGCGCAGCGCCTCCTGCACCGGGCCGGCGACATCCAGAAGCCAGACATAGGCATAGCCGCAGACATAGGCCGGCATCGCCATCGGCAGCAGCAGCGCGATCTCCAGCGCGGCGCGGCCCCGGAAGGCGCAGGTGGAGACGAGCCAGGCCGAGATCGCCCCCATGCTGGCCGCCATCAGCCCGACCAGCAGGGCGAGCATCAGCGAATTCGCCAGCAATTCCGCAAGCTGGGTCCGCAGGATATGGCCCCACGCCGCCCCACCCGAGGCTGCCAGGGGTGTCGCCGCTGTCACGAGCACGGAGGCCAGGGGTGCTGCGATCAGCACCGCGGCCAGCACCGCCGCCCAGGCCCAGGCCGGGGCCCCAATCCGCCGGCGCGGTGCGGCGGGACGGGCCACGCCGATCTCCGCGCCGGAGGCGCCGGACATGGCTATTCGCCCTTGGCCTTGGGCTTCCCTGCCTGGGCCGCCCATTGCGCTGCGGTGATACGGGGTATCTCCACCCGGTCCCGCGTCGTGGAATACCAGCCACGGCCATGCATGCGGCCGACCAGGTCGAGCTTCGGCGTGTCGATATAGCCCTTCTCGACATTCATCACGGCCTCATCGGCGATATGCATCGCCTTCACCTCGCCCATCACCATGGTGTGGATGCCGACGGGGATGGTCTTCCACAGCGTGCATTCCATGGCGACCGGGCTTTCGGCGATGCGCGGCGTGCGGATCTTGCTCGATGGCAGGGTGGTGAGCCCGGCGGCGGCCAGTTCATCGACCTCGGGCGGGAAGTCCGCGGCGGTGACGACCATTTGCTCCGCCAGCGCGAAGGGCACCATGGAGAGGGTGAACTCGCCCATGGCCTCGATATTCGCGAGCGTGTCCTTGGCCGAGCCTTCGGGGCGCGGGCCGACGGCGATGGCAACCACGGCCGGGTCTTCGCCGAACACGTTGAAAAAGGAATAGGGCGCGGCGTTCAGCACGCCCGCCTTGTCCTGCGTCACCACCCAGGCGATCGGTCGCGGCACGACGCAGGAGACCAGCAGCTTGTAGCGATTGCCGTGCGGCATGGTGTCGAAGTCGAACAGCATGGCGTCATGTCCCGGAAAACTGCCGCGGAAACTGACGCCCCGCGCCCGGCATGTCGAGAGAGGGGCCGTCGCTTGCGCGGTCAGCTCAGCCGGCGGCCGGGCATCCGGGCCTGGCTGATGAGTTCGGCCCGCGCCACTTCCTCGGCCGATTCCGCCATCGCCGCGGTCAGCGGCAGGCCGAGCGAGCGCGCGGTCTCCGCCAGCGCCAGGCTGCAATGGCGCAGCGCCTCCATGCTCAGGCGTTGCGCCGCCGCCGTGCCACCGTTGGATTCGACCTGACCATCCAGATCGAAGACCAGGACGCGGGTGCCATCGTCATTCGTGCTGATCAGGGGTTGCTGCTGCAGGAGGTCTCTCCACAGGATCAGGTCAGGGACCCTGCCGGCCCCATCATCCGCCATATGGACGAAAAGTGTGACACGCTTGGCTCGGCTCATGTGTCCCTGGCGCCTGGACCGGGCGTGGCTCGCCCGGTACCGACATCATCGTGGTGGGCGTGGTGCCGCAGTTCGCAGAAAACGCGACAATCCTGCCGTCCCATAGAAGCTTATTGCTCACGACAAAGTCAACCAGAACGGGAAACAATGTCACCGAGGAAGCGTCAAGCTAGAACATCCTTGGGTTGCTGCGCGCGAATCAGAATCGCGTCAAGGTTGTCGAGGGCGCGCCCACCCATCGCGTGGCGTGTTTCTTCCGTGGCGCTGCCGAGATGCGGCAGAAGGGCGATATTCTCCAAACCGAGATAGCCCTGGAAGATCCTTGGCTCCCCGTCATAGACGTCGAGGCCGGCGGCGCGGATGTGGCCGGCGGTCAGCGCCGCGACCAGTGCCGCGTCATCCACCGAACCGCCACGGCCCGAATTCACCACGATGGCGCCAGGCTTCATCCAGGAAAGCCGTTCGGCGTTCAGCCAGTGCCGCGTCGCCTCCCCGCCCGGCATGTGCATGGACAGCACGTCGATGGCGCCGAGGAATTCCCACCCATCCCCGTGGTAGATGGCACCCTGTTCCAGCGCGGGGTCGGCGCGGCGGGGGCCGTGGTAGTGGATGTCCATCCGCAGGCCGCGCGCCATCGCCGCCAGTTCCCGCCCGATGCGCCCGAAGCCGGCGATGCCAAGCGCCTTGCCCTCCAGCGTCACACCCAGGAGTTGTGTCGGCGCCCAGCCGCCCCAGGCGCCGGCACGGACCATGCGTTCGCCTTCGCCGGCCCGGCGGGCGGCCATCAGCATCAGGGTGAAGGCACATTCCGCCGTGGCGAAGGACAGCACGCCGGGTGTGTTCGTCACGAGGATCCCGCGCGCGGTGGCCGCCTTCACGTCCAGATGGTCATACCCCACGGAAAAGGTCGCGATGATCTTCACGCTGGCCGGCAGGGCGGCGATGGTCGAGGCGCCCAGCGGGTCCCCGGCCGCGCAGAGGATGCCCGCGGCGCCGCATTCGGCGGCGCGGCGGGCGATCTCCGCCCCGTCGCGGGACCAGGGAGCATCGCTGCTGTTCAGCCTTGCATCGTAATCCCGCGCGGCGCGGGCCTCGATCGCCTCGGGCAGCTTGCGGGTCAGCAGCAGGACGGGCTTTGCCATGGGGGGCCACTCTCCGGTCTCGATCGCGGCGGTGGTTAGCAGACCGGGCCGGGCTTGCCAGCGGGGTTGCAACCGGGGTTGCCAGCGGGGTTGCAACCGGGGTTGCAACCGGGGGGCTTCGGTTGCAGGGTCCGCGCCTTATGCCGGGAAAGGGTTTTGCGATGGATCTGGGTCTGAAGGGCAAGCGCGCCCTGGTGATGGGGGCCTCCAAGGGCCTCGGGCGTTCCATCGCGGATTCGCTGGCGGCCGAGGGCGCCTCCATCGTCATCAGCGGGCGCGACCAGGCGAGCCTCGATGCCGTCGCGGCGGAGCTGAAGGCCGCCGGTGCCGCGGCCGCGCATGGCGTTGTCGCCGATGTCGCCAAGGGCGAGCAGATGGACGCGCTGGCCGATGCGGCGGTGAAGCTGCTCGGCGGCGTCGATATCCTCGTCCTCAACCATGGCGGCCCGCCGCCCTGCATCGCCTCCGAGATCACGGATGCCGCGCTGCACACCTGGTTCGAGCACATCGTCGCCTCCCCCATCCGCATCGCCAACCGCCTGGTGCCGGCGATGCGGGAGCGGAAGTGGGGCCGCGTGATCGTCGTCGGCAGCACCGGCATGCAGCACCCCATCGCCAACCTCGCTCTGTCCAACGTGCTGCGCGCGGCGATCTGGGGCTGGCTCAAGACGCTGTCGGGGGAAGTGGCGGCCGATGGGGTGACGATGAACGTCATCGCGCCGGGCTCCATCATGACGGACCGCATCGTGCAGAACGCCGATTCGCGGGCGAGCCGCGCCGGCACGACGCGGGAGCAGGAAATCGACCAGATGGCGGCCGAAATTCCGGCCCGGCGCATTGGCATGCCGTCCGAATTCGGCCCGATGGCGGCGTTCCTCGCCAGCGAGCAGGCCAGCTACATCACCGGCAGCATGATCCGGGTCGATGGCGGCCGCATCCGCGGCATGGTCTGAGGACGCCCCCCATGCTCCCCAACCTCACGCCCGATGTCGCGCTGGCCGAGCGCCTGTTCGATGAGCTTCGGGCCGCGACCCATGACGGCGTCGGCATCACCCGCGATGCCTATGGGGAAGGGGAGCGGAAGGGCCATGCTATCGTCCGCGCGGCGGCGGAGGAACTCGGCCTCGAATGCCGCACCGATCCCGTCGGCACCCTGCTGATGACGCTGCCCGGGGGGGATCGCGCGGCCAAGCGCATCGTCCTCGGCAGCCATCTGGACAGCGTGCAGTCCGGCGGGAATTTCGATGGCGCGGCGGGGGTGCTGACCGGCATCGCTGCCGTGGCCGGCATGAAACGCGCGGGCTTCGTTCCCGGCCGGGACGTGACGGTGGTGGCGGTGCGGGCGGAAGAAGCGGGGGCCTGGTTCCCCATCTCCTACCCCGGCTCCCGCGCCGCACTCGGGCTGCTGAAGCCGGAGGAGTTGCAGGTCCGGCGCCAGGACAATGGCCGCACGCTCGCGGACCACATGCGCGCCGAGGGCTTTGACCCGGGCTTCGTGGAGGCCGGCGGCAAGACGTTTTCCAGCGCCGATACCGCCGCGTTTCTGGAGCTCCACATCGAGCAGGGGCCAGTGCTGGAAGGGGAGGGCGCGCCGATCGGCATCGTCACCGGCATCCCCGGCACGCGCCGCCTGCGCGCTTCCCGCGTGCTGGGCAAGTACAACCATTCCGGCGCGACCCCGCGAAAATACC
>CANJXD010000091.1 GCA_947478535.1 Acetobacteraceae bacterium | reverse complement strand
TCGTCCCGCACCGCGAAGGGCCTTGCCCCGCCCGGGCCGGCGAGGCCCATGATGCCGCCGGTGGAGGTGACCATCAGCGTGTGCCCATCCGGCTGTGCACGCTGCACCATCTGCAGGCCAATGCGCCCGGCGCCGCCGCCACGATTCTCGACCACGACGGATTGCCGCCAGGCCTCCTGGAAATGCTGGCCGAGGATACGCGCCAGCACATCCGTGCCGCCGCCCGGCGGGAAGGGCACCACGATGGTGACCGTGCGCGTCGGGAAGGCCGCGTCCTGTGCTCGGGCGAGGCCCGGCCCCGCCAGGCTCGGTGCGGCGGCGAGGGTGGCGAGCAGCGTTCTCCTGGTCGGCATCCGATCTTCTCCCGTGGTTGCCGCCCCCATCGCATGCAAGGCCGGCCGGGCCAAGAGGGGAGCCGCCCCAAAGAGGGACGCTCCAAAGGGGGATGACGATGAGGGGGCCAGCGCCGTACAAGCATCACTGCCTCGGAGGGACGACGACGATGAAGCTCTACTACTCGCCTGGCGCCTGTTCGCTCGGCATCCACATCATCCTGGAAGAGCTGGGCAAGCCCTATGAGCTGTCCTTCGTCGCGCTGAAGGACGGCGCGCAGCACAAGCCCGAATACATCGGCGTGAACCGGAAATCGAAGGTCCCGGCGCTGGACCGCGGCGATGGCCGCGTGCTGACCGAATTCCCCGTCATCGCCTGGTGGCTGGCGAGGGCGAACCCCGCGGCCGGCCTGATCCCGTCCGACCTGGAAGGGGAAGCACGCTGCCTGGAGCTGCTGGATTATGTCTGCGGCACCATCCACCCCCAGGCCTTCACCCGCCAGTTCCGCCCCGGCAACTACACCCTGCGGGAGGAGGATTTTCCAAAGTCGGTCGAGCAGGGCAAGGCCAACGCGGACAAGTATTTTGCGACGCTGGAAGCGGGCTGGCAGGGCGGCACCTGGCTGCTGCCGCAGGGCTTCTCCGTGGCGGATTGCGCGCTGTTCTTCGTGGAATACTGGGCCGTGAAGCGGTCCGGCCTGACGCTGCCGCCGCATCTCGACGCGCATCTGAAGGCGATGCTGGCCCGCCCGGCCGTGCTGCGCGCCCTGGAACAGGAAGGGCTGGCGGCGTAGCGCCATGGAAAAGCCCATTCTCTGGACCTCCACCCGCACCTCCGGAACCATCGCCCACCAAGCGGCGATGGTGGCGGGCGTGGCGCTGGATCTGCGCTTCATCTCCCTGCGCGCGGGGGATCATCGCCAGCCCGGCTACCTCGCCCTGAACCCGAAGGGGGAAGTGCCGGCGCTGCAACTGCCGGATGGCACCGTCATCACGGAAATCCCCGCCATCCTGTTCTGGCTGGGCGAGGCCGCACCGGAAAGCGGCCTGCTGCCCGCCGGCGCCACGGCGCGGGCCAAGACGATGGAATGGATGGCCTGGTGCCACTGGTGCATGGGCCGGCACTTCAACCCGGCCTTCGTCCCCGCGCGCTTCGCGGGCAGCGAGGACGCCGCGCCGGCAGTGCGCGCCGCGGCGGTGGAACGCTGCGCGCAGGCGCTGGCGCTGGCGGAAGCCGCGCTGGTGAAGGCCGGCGGCACGCTGCTCGGCACGCCGCGGCCGACGGGCGCCGACATCTTCCTCGCCTCGCTGGCGGGTTTCGCGGGTTTCCTGAAGCTCGACATCAGCCACCTGCCGGCGCTGGCCGCGCTGCAGGCGACAGTGGCCGCCATGCCCGGCGTGATCGTGGCCAATCAGCGGGAAGCGGAACACGGATGAGACTCACGCCGACCGAGTTCTGGCTCCTCCGCCATGGCGAGACCGACTGGAACGCGCAGGGCCTGTCGCAGGGCCGCACCGACATTCCGCTGAACCATGTGGGCGTCGCACAGGCGCGCCGCGCGGCGCGCACCCTCGCCGGGCTGCCGCGATTCACCACCATCATCGCCTCCCCCCTGGTGCGCGCTCGCCGCACGGCGGAGATCGCGGCGGAAGCACTCGGCCTTCCCGTGCAGCTCGACCCGGACCTGCAGGAGGTGAATTTCGGCGACCAGGAGGGCCTGCCGATGGGCGACTGGTATGATGACTGGATCGCCGCGACCTATACCCCGGAGGGTGCCGAGACCTTTCTGCAACTGCGGGACCGCACGGTGGCCGGGATCAACCGCGCCGTGACGAAGCCAGGGCCAGTGCTGGTGGTGGCGCATGGCGCGTTGTTCCGCGCGCTGCGGCTGGAAGCGGGGCTGGAGCCGAATGTGCGCACGCCGAACGCCCTGCCGTTGCTGATGACGCCACCCGCACCCGGCGGCGCTTCCTGGACCATCACGCCGGCGACGCTGGCTCCCGAAGAGTAGGTAAGGCCACCCCCTAGGCAGCCCTTCATCCCTGGGGCATCGTTCCCCCCAATCGCGTCGCCCACCGGCGGTCCGGCCGGGCAGAACGCAGCAAGCCTGCCGGGCGGGGAGCCTGGCGGTGGGTTGGGGAAACGGTCCGGCTCGCGATGATGGAACCCGGCGGGGGTCCATCGGCGCTACCTGGCAGGCCATGCGCGGCCACGCATTCCGCACCACCGCCTGACCTCCCATCCCGACCGGGATGAGGGAGGAAGGCGTGCAGCCGACGGACATCAGGGCCCCCGAGTATTTCCACAAGGTCGTGGATTGCCAATATGCCTGCCCGGCCCACACGCCGGTGCCCGAATACATCCGGCTGATCGCCGCCGGGCGCTACACCGACGCTTATATGGTGAATTGGCGATCCAACGTCTTTCCCGGCATCCTCGGCCGCACCTGCGACCGCCCCTGTGAGCCCGCCTGCCGGCGCGGCCGGGTGGAGGATGAACCGGTGGCGATCTGCCGCCTGAAGCGCGTCGCCGCCGACAACAAGGACAGCGTGCTGGACCGGCTGGGGTCGATCCCGGACACCGGCAATGGCAAGCGCATCGCCTGCGTCGGCGCCGGCCCCGCCAGCCTCACCGTGGCGCGGGACCTGATCCCGTTGGGCTACGAGGTCCATGTCTATGACGGCGAAGCCAAGGGCGGCGGCTTCATGCGCACGCAGATCCCGCGCTTCCGCCTGCCCGAAAGCGTGATCGACGAGGAAGTCGGCTACGTCACCAACCGCGGTGGTGTCGTCACCCATTACAACCAGCGCGTCGATAGCCTGAAGGGCCTGCTGGCAGAGGGCTATGACGCCGTCTTCATCGGCTGCGGCGCGCCCCGCGCGCGGGACCTCGATGTGCCGGGCCGGCACGAAGCGGCAGCGAATATCCATCTCGGCATCGAATGGCTGGCCAGCGTGTCCTTCGGCCATATCGAGACCATCGGCCGCCGCGTCATCGTGCTCGGTGGCGGCAATACCGCGATGGATTGCTGCCGCAGCGCGCGGCGCCTGGGTGGCGAGGCGGTGCAGGTCGTCGTCCGCTCCGGCTTCGAGGAGATGAAGGCAAGCCCGTGGGAGAAGGAGGATGCGGCGAATGAGGGCATCCCCATCCTCAACTACCTCGTGCCCAAGGAAGTGCTGCACGAGGATGGCCGGCTGACCGGCATGGTGTTCGAGAAGGTGCGCGCGGAATACGATGCCAAGGGTCGCCGCAGCCTGGTGCCAGCCGGGGAGCCCGACGTCACCATCCCCTGCGACGATGTGCTGGTTGCCATCGGGCAGGAGAATTCCTTCCCCTGGATCGAACGCGACATCGGCCTCGACTTCGACCGCTGGGGCCTGCCGAAGCTGGATGCGACGACCTTCCAATCCACCATCCCCCACGTGTTCTTCGGCGGCGATGCCGCCTTCGGGCCGAAGAACATCATCTGGGCCGTGGCGCATGGGCATGAGGCCGCGGTCTCCATCGACCTCTTCTGTAGCGGGCAGGACGTGGCCCAGCGCCCACCGCCGGAAACGAGCCTGGCCAGCCAGAAGATGGGCATTCATGAATGGAGCTATGACAGCGAGATCTCGCTCGATCTCCGCTTCAAGGTGCCGCATCTGCCCGCCGAAGTGTCGCTCCGCGATATCCGCACGGAAGTGGAACTCGGCTTCGACCGCGCGCTCGCCTTCAAGGAAGCCGAACGCTGCCTGAACTGCGATGTGCAGACCGTCTTCGCACCAAAACTCTGCATCGAATGCGATGCCTGCGTCGATGTCTGCCCGACCGACTGCATCACCTTCACCCCGAACGGGGAGGAGGCGGAGCTGCGCACGCGGCTCAAGGCGCCCGCCGTCAACCTGACGCAGGATCTGTATGTGGCGGAGGGCCTGAAGACCGGCCGTGCCATGGTGAAGGATGAGGATGTCTGCCTGCATTGCGGGCTCTGCGCGGAGCGTTGTCCGACCGGGGCCTGGGACATGCAGAAATTCCTGCTCGAGACCGCGAAGCCGAGGGCCCACGCATGCCACAGAAGCTGACCGCAACGAACGACTTCGTCGTCAAATTCGCCAACGTCAACGGATCGGGCTCGGCCAGCGCGAACGGGCTGTTCGCGCGCTCAATCCTGCGCATGGGCATCCCCATCGCGTCGCGCAACATCTTTCCCTCCAACATCCAGGGCCTGCCGACCTGGTTCGAAGTGCGCGTCTCCGGCGCTGGGCATCTCGGCCGGCGCGGTGGCGTGGACCTGATGGTGGCGATGAACCCGCAGACCTGGGACCGCGACATCGCGGAAATCGAGCCCGGCGGGTATCTGTTCTACGACAGCACGCGCCCGATCCCGCGCTCCAAGTTCCGCGAGGATGTGAACATCATCGGCGTGCCGCTGACCGAGATGTGCAACGTCGCCTATTCGGACCCGCGCCAACGCCAGCTGTTCAAGAACATCATGTATCTCGGCGCACTTTCCGCCCTGCTCGGCATCGAGCCCGCAGCGGTGGAGACGCTGCTCGGCGAGCAATACAAGGGCAAGGAAAAGCTCGCCGCCTCGAACCGGGAGGCGTTCCATACTGGCCGCGACTGGGCGCTGGCCAATGTGGAGCCGATCGGCCTTCGCCTCGAACGCATGGATGCCGTCGGCGATCGCATCTTTGTCGAGGGCAATGCCGCTGCCGCGCTGGGTGCCGTCTATGGCGGCGCGAGCGTCTGCGCCTGGTATCCGATCACGCCTTCCACCTCGCTCGCCGAGGCGTTTGAACGCTATTGCCGGCGCTTCCGCATGGAGCCGGAGACGGGAAAGGCGCGCTTTGCCATCATCCAGGCGGAAGATGAGCTGGCCTCGATCGGCATGGTCATCGGCGCCGCCTGGAACGGCGCGCGGGCCTTCACCGCGACGTCTGGCCCCGGCATTTCATTGATGCAGGAATTCGTGGGCCTCGCCTATTTCGCGGAAATCCCCGCAGTGATCTTCGACGTGCAGCGCGCCGGGCCTTCCACCGGCATGCCGACGCGCACCCAGCAATCCGACGTGCTCTCCGCCGCCTATGCCAGCCACGGCGATACCAAGCACATCGTGCTGCTCCCCGCGGACCCGCATGAATGCTTCACCATGGGCGCCCAGGCCTTTGATCTCGCGGACCGGTTCCAGACGCCCGTCTTCGTGCTGCTCGACCTCGATATCGGCATGAATGAATGGCTCTCCGAGCCCTTCCAGTGGGACGACAATCACCGGATGGACCGTGGCAAGGTGATGACAGCGGAGGAGTTGGAAGCCGGGGCAACCTTCGGCCGCTACCTCGATGCGGATGGCGATGGCATCCCCTATCGCACCCTGCCCGGCACCCACCCGACGAAGGGCGCCTTCTTCACCCGCGGCACGTCGCGCGACCGCTTCGCGAAATACACCGAGGTCGGCGCCGCCTATATCGACAACATGCAGCGCCTGCTGCGGAAGTTCGATACCGCCAAGACCTTCGTGCCGCACCCCGTGCAACACCCGGCCAGCCAGCCGACGCGCGATGGCGTGATCTACTACGGCTCCTCCTCCGCCGCGATGGATGAGGCGCTGGAGGCGCTGGAAGCGGAAGGCCTGCGGGTGGATGCGCTGCGCATCCGCGCCTTCCCTTTCCATGACGACATCCTGGATTTCATCGCCCGCCACGACCGCGTCTTCGTCGTCGAGCAGAACCGGGATGCGCAGCTGCGGACGCTGCTGATGGTGGAAGGCAATGTCGATGCCTCCCGCCTCATCCCCGTGCTGCATTACGACGGCACGCCGATCACTGCCCGCTTCATCCACGCCGCCATCGCCGAGCGCATCTCCGGACGCGCCGATCTGGGAGTTGCCGCGGAATGAGCTTCCTCCCCAAGCCCAAGCTCCATCACCCGAGCCTGCCGAAGAACGCACTGGGCTTCACCCGACGGGATTATGAGGGCTCGATCAGCACGCTCTGCGCGGGGTGTGGGCATGATTCGATCAGCGCCGCCATCATCCAGGCCTGCTGGGAAATTTCCATCGAGCCACATCGCGTGGCGAAGCTGTCCGGCATCGGCTGTTCGTCAAAGACGCCGGACTACTTCCTCGGCGCGAGCCACGGGTTCAATTCCGTCCACGGGCGTATGCCCTCCGTGCTGACGGGGGCGAACCTGGCGAACCGGGACCTGGTGTATCTCGGCGTATCCGGCGATGGCGACAGCGCCTCCATCGGCTTCGGGCAGTTCGCCCACCTGATGCGGCGCGGCGTGAACATGACCTACATCGTCGAGAATAACGGGGTCTATGGGCTGACCAAGGGCCAGTTCTCCGCCACCTCCGACAAGGGGTCCAAGGCCAAGAAGGGCGCCATCAATGCCGATGAGGCGATCGACATGGTGGCGATCGCGCTGCAGCTCGGCGCCACCTTCGTCGCCCGCAGCTTCTCCGGTGACAAGGACCAATTGGTACCGTTGATCAAGGCGGCGCTGCGGCATGACGGCATGGCCTTCATCGACTGCATCAGCCCCTGCGTCGCCTTCAACAACCATGAGGGCTCGACGCGCAGCTACGACTGGGTGCGGGAACACAATGAGGCGGTGAACCGACTGGACGTGATGCCGGACCGGTCCCCCATCGCCGCGGACTATACCCCCGGCTCGGTGGTGGATGTGCTGCAGCACGACGGTTCCATCGTCCGCCTGCGCAAGCTGCATGAGGAGCATGACTTCACGAACCGCGTCTCCGCCATGAACTACCTCGCCGAGCGCCGGGCGGAGGGGGAGATCGTGACCGGGCTGCTCTACATGGACCCGGCCGCCGCGGACCTGCATGCCAATATCGGCACGGTGGCCACCCCCCTGAATGCGCTGGACGATGCCCTGCTCTGCCCGGGCTCCGCCGCGCTGGGCCGGATCAACGCCGGCCTGCGATAGGCCCGCAAGGGGGTGAAAGGGGGGGCGAAAGCCCCGGTTTCCCCCTTCACCCTTGCATCCGCCCCCCGCTTCCGCTAGGCGTCGCCCCCGCGTCGGCACCCCTGGAGGCCGGCGCTTTTCTTCTTAAAGGAGCCTGGCAATGGTCCAGACAGTTCGGATCGAGGCCGTGGCGCGCGAGCACGCAGGTAAGGGGGCAGCACGCGCGACCCGCCGTTCGGGGCTTGTCCCCGGTGTCGTCTATGGCGCGAAGCAGGAGGCGACCCTGGTGTCGCTGGACCCGCGCGACGTCATGAAGGAGCTGACGAAGGGTGGCTGGCAGTCGCACCTCTATGAGGTTGCGGTGAAGGACGGCCCGACGGAACGCACCATTATGCGCGACGTGCAGTTCCACCCGGTGACCGACCGCCCCATCCACGTCGATTTCCAGCGCATCGCCCCCGGTGCCCGTATCCGCGTGCGCGTCCCGGTCGTCTTCCTCCACGAAGACACCTCCCCCGGCATCAAGGCCGGCGGCGTGCTGAACGTCGTCCGTCGCGATGTCGAAGTGATGGCGGAGATCGACAGGGTCCCCGAGCATTTCGAAATCGACCTCGGCGCGGCGAAGATCGGCGAAAGCCTCCGCTGGTCCGCGATCAAGGACAATTTCGGCACCCGCCCGGTGATCATCGGCCGTGACTTCGTGGTGGCGACGGTTGCCGCCCCGACCACGGATGCAGAGCTGACCCCCGTGGTGGTCGCGGCGGCGCCGGACCCCAAGGCGAAGGGCAAGGGTGGCAAGGCCGCCGCCCCGGCGAAGGCCGCGGCCCCGGCCGCACCCGCCAAGAAGAAGTAATCCCCTTCGAGGGAGGGTGTCGTGGCGTTGTTGTGGGTGGGCCTCGGGAATCCGGGGTCGGAGCACGCACGGCAGCGCCACAACATCGGCTTCATGGCGATGGATGCCATCGCCCGCCGCCACGGCTTCACCGCCTGGCGCAAGCGCTTCAAGGGCCAGGTGGCCGAAGGCACCCTGGGTGGCGTCAAGATCCTCGCCCTGAAGCCCGAAACCTACATGAATGCCAGCGGCGACGCCGTGCAGCAGGCGGCCGCCTTCCTGAAGCTCGCCACGCCCGATATCTGGGCCTTCCATGACGAGCTGGACCTGGCGCCCGGCAAGATCCGGGTGAAGAAGGGCGGCGGCACCGCGGGGCATAACGGCCTCAGGGACATGCAGCGCGCCTTCGGCAATGCGGATTTCTGGCGCGTCCGCCTCGGCATCGGGCACCCCGGCCACAAGGACCGTGTGCATGGCCATGTGCTCGGCAATTTCGCCAAGGTGGAAACCTGGGTGGAACCGCTGCTGGATGCCGTCGCCGATGCCGCCCCTCTGCTCGCCGCCGACAAGCCCGAGGATTTCATGACGCGCGTCGCCTTGCTCACCCAGCAGGCCTGAACCGGAGAGATGGGCGTGATGGAAGACGATGATTTCGACGATGTCTTCGGCGGCCCCGGGCCGGAAGATTTCGCCAATGGCGCCGCGGCACTCGCCTCCGGCCTGATCCGCGAAGCCCAGGCCCTGGCGCAGGCCGCGGCTGGGCTGCGCACCGCTGGCAGCCCGAACCCGCCCGGCATCGCGGCGCCGGAGCCGGTCAGCGATGTGCGCCGGTTGCGCCTGCTGATGGCCACCGCCGGGGAAGCCGCGCTTCGCGCCGCCCTGGCGCTGGAAGCCGCCGCCCTGCTTGGGGAAGCGCGCAGCACCGAGGAACACGCCGCGAAGATCGCCGAAGCGTCGAAGCGCGTCGGCCTGCCGCCCACGACCCTTGCGCCCTTGCTGCGCGCCGCCGCGCTCGATTTCCGCACCGACGACGCGGCGGCCCGCATCGCCGCTTCCTCCCTTGCCAATGACCTCTGCGCGCTGCTGGCGCGGCAGGGTTGAGAGAGACATCACAGCCATGGGTTTCAACTGCGGCATCGTCGGCCTGCCGAATGTCGGCAAGTCCACGCTCTTCAACGCCCTGACGGCGACGGCCAGCGCGCAGGCCGCCAACTACCCCTTCTGCACGATCGAGCCGAATGTCGGCCGCGTCGCGGTGCCGGACCCGCGGCTGGGCGTGCTGTCGAAGGTCGGGAAGAGCCAGAAGGTCGTGCCGACCAGCCTTGAATTCGTCGACATCGCCGGCCTCGTCCGCGGTGCCTCGAAGGGGGAGGGCCTGGGCAACCAGTTCCTCGCCAACATCCGGGAGGTGGATGCCATCGTCCATGTCCTGCGCTGCTTCGAGGATGACGACATCACCCACGTCGAAGGCAGCGTCGATCCCGTGCGGGATGCCGAGACGGTCGAGACGGAACTGATGCTCGCCGACCTCGACAGCCTGGAGAAGCGCGCCTACGGCCTGGGGAAGCGCGCCCGCGGCGGGGACAAGGAAGCCATCGTGCAGATGGCGCTGATCGAGCCGATCCTGGCCGCCTTGCAGGAAGGCAGGCCTGCCCGCACGGCGATCCCGAAGGGGGAGGAGGAGGCGGTGCGTCGCCTCCAGCTCATGACCTCGAAGCCTGTGCTCTACGTCTGCAATGTGGAGGAAGCCTCCGCCGCCACCGGCAACGCCTTCAGCGCCCGGGTGTTTGAGATGGCGAAGGCGGAGGGGGCCAAGGCGGTCATCGTCTCCGCCGCCATCGAGGCCGAGATCAGCCAGATGGCGGAAGCGGACCGGGTGGAGTTTCTCGATTCCCTAGGCCTGCCGGATAGCGGGCTCGATCGTATCATCCGCGCGGGCTACGAACTGCTGGGCCTGATCACCTACTTCACCGTGGGGCCGAAGGAAACACGGGCCTGGACCATCATCCGCGGCACCAAGGGCCCCGGCGCGGCCGGCGTCATCCATGGCGACTTCGAACGCGGCTTCATCGCGGCCGAGACCACGGCCTATGACGATTACGTGGCGCTGGGCGGGGAGCAGGGTGCCAAGGAAGCCGGCAAGATGCGCGTCGAAGGCAAGGAATACGTGGTGAAGGACGGCGACGTCCTGCTGTTCCGCTTCAACGTGTAGCGGGTGCGGTGCCCGCAGGCGCGGACCCCGCGCTTGCGAGGCGCTGAATGCGCATGCAATCTAGCGCCCTTCTGGCAATAGTTGCAGGCGAGGTTGAGGCATGGCGCGCTGGCTCAAGCGTTCGATCACGGTGGCGGACAAGGAAGCCGCCCAGGCCCAGGTGCGCGCGACGGTGGAAGGCCTCCTCGCCGACATCACGCAGCGCGGCGATGTCGCGGTGCGGGAGATGTCGGTGAAGTTCGATGGCTGGGAACGCCAGGATTTCCGCCTGACGGATGCCGAGATCCGCGCCTGCCTTTCGGAACTGCCGGCCCGCGCGCTGGATGACATCCGCTTCGCGCAGGAACAGGTCCGCAATTTCGCGCAGCACCAGCGCGAATCCGTGAAGGATATCGAGGTCGAGACGCTGCCCGGCATCGTGCTCGGCCATAAGAACATCCCGGTGAATTCAGTGGGCTGCTACGTGCCCGGCGGCAAGTATCCGCTGCTGGCCTCGGCGCATATGTCCGTCGTCACCGCGAAGGTCGCGGGCGTGCCGCGCATCGCGACCTGCGCGCCGCCCTATCACGGCCGCCCGGCACCGGCCATCGTCGCCGCACAGTATCTGGCCGGTGCGGACGAAATCCGCGTCCTCGGCGGCGTGCAGGCGGTGGGCGCCATGGCGCTCGGGACGGAAAGCATCGCACCGGTGGACATGCTGGTGGGCCCCGGCAATGCCTATGTGGCGGAAGCGAAGCGCCAGCTGTTCGGCCGCGTCGGCATCGACCTGTTCGCGGGACCGACCGAAACCCTGGTGATCGCCGATGACACGGTGGATGGGGAGTTGTGCGCGACAGACCTGCTCGGCCAGGCCGAACACGGCCCCACCAGCCCCGCCATCCTGCTGACGGATAGCGAGAAGCTGGCGCGTGACACGATGGCGCAGGTCGAGCGCCTGCTGGGCGTGCTGCCCACCGCCGGCATCGCTCGCCAGGCCTGGGCCGATTACGGCGAGGTGATCGTCTGTGACGACAAGGCGGAGATGCTGCGCGAAGCGGACCGCATCGCCAGCGAACATGTGCAGGTGATGACCAGCGACGACGACTTCTTCCTGAAGAACATGACGAATTACGGCGCCCTGTTCCTCGGCCCGCGCACCAATGTCAGCTACGGTGACAAGGTGATCGGCACCAACCACACGCTGCCGACGCTCGGTGCCGCGCGCTACACGGGTGGGCTCTGGGTCGGCAAGTTCCTCAAGACCGTCACCTATCAGCGCGTGCTGACGGATGAGGCAAGCGCGATGATCGGCGCCTATTGCTCCCGCCTCTGCATCCTGGAGGGCTTCGCCGGCCATGCCGAACAGGCGAATATCCGCCTGCGCCGCTATGGCGGGCGCAACGTGCCCTATGGCGAGGCGGCGGAGTAGCCCCGCCATGGAGTTGCCCCGCACGCCTTCGCTGCGCCTCGATGGCAAGCGCGCCCTGGTGACGGGGGCGGGGCGCGGCATCGGGCTTGGCGCCGCCGCGGCGCTCGCCGCGGCTGGCGCGCATGTGGTGCTCGCCGCGCGCTCCTCGTCCGAGATCGAGGAAGCGGCCGCTGCGATCCGCGCCGAGGGTGGCAGCGCGGAAGCCCTGCCGATGGATGTCTCCGACATCCCGGCGACGGCGTCCGCCATCGCCAAGGCGGGCCCCTTCGATGCGCTGGTGAACAATGCCGGC
This sequence comes from Acetobacteraceae bacterium, assembly GCA_947478535.1. The sequence continues at coordinate 2,576 of CANJXD010000091.1, read as the reverse complement.
ACCAACCGCCCCGCGCCCTTCCAGGACGTGACGGTGGAGGATTTCGACGTGGTGATGGGGCTCAACGTCCGCGCCGCCTTCTTCGCAGCGCAAGCCGCCGCGCGCGGCATGATCGCGGCCGGCAAGGGTGGCGCCATCATCCACGTCTCCTCCCAGATGGGCCATGTCGGCGGGGCCCGGCGCAGCGTCTATTGCGCTTCCAAATGGGCGATCGAGGGGATCGCGCGCGCCATGGCGATTGACCTCGCGCCGCATGGCATCCGCGTGAACACGCTCTGCCCCACCTTCATCGAGACACCGATGACGCGGCCCTTCCTGGCGGACCCCGCCTTCAAGGAAAGCGTCGTGCAGAAGATCAAGCTCGGCCGCCTGGGCCAGGTGGAGGATCTGATGGGGGCCATCGTCTTCCTCTGCTCCGACGCGGCCTCGCTGATGACCGGGTCCTCCCTGCTGATCGATGGCGGCTGGACCGCCGAATGAACGAAGGGCGGCGCCCCGTCACCGCCACGGAGGTGGCGCGGCGTGCCGGCGTCTCCCAATCCGCGGTCAGCCGCGCCTTCACCCCCGGCGCCTCCATCGCCGAGGAAACGCGGCGGAAGGTCGATGAGGCGGCACGCGCGCTCGGCTACCGGCCGAACGCCATCGCGCGGTCGCTCACCACGCGGCGCAGCCGCATCATTGGCGTTGCCGCTGCCTATCTGCAGAACCAGTTCTACCCGGAAGTGCTGGAAGCGATGTCGCGTGGCCTGCGCGCGCGCGGCTACCAGTTGCTGCTGCTGATGCCCGAGCATGGCCGACACGCCGACCCCTTGCTGGAGGAGGTGATGGCCTGGCAGGTGGATGGGCTGATCCTCGCCTCCACCACCCTGTCCTCCGCCCTGGCGGAGCAATGCCGCGCCGCCGGCATTCCCGTTCTGCTGTTCAACCGCACCAGCCGCGCCACCAATGTCTCCTCCGTTACCGGGGAGAATTTTCGTGGCGGGAGGCGCATCGCCGAATTCCTCGCCGCCGGCGGGCATCGCCGCTTCGGCTTCGTCGCGGGTATCGAGAATTCTTCCACCAGCCGCGACCGCGAACGCGGCTTCACGAGTTGGCTGTTGGAAAACGGTTTCGCGCCCCCGCTGCGTGCTGTCGGCAATTATCGCTTCGAGGTCGCGGCCGCTGCCGCCCGAACGCTGCTGGACCGCCCCGACCGGCCGGACGCCATCTTCTGCGCCAATGACCACATGGCGATCGCGGTGGCGGAAGTGGCGCGGCACGAACTCGGCCTGCGCATCCCGCGCGACCTGTCGCTGGTGGGCTTCGACGATACGGCGCCGGCGCGCTGGGCCAGCTATTCCCTCACCTCCTTCTCCCAGCCCTTGCAGCCGATGGTGGATGCCGCGGTCGCGCTGGTCTGCTCGATGATCGAGAGCCCGAAGACGCCGACGCGCCATGAAGTGGTGCGCGGCGAGCTCGTCATCCGCGGTTCCGCGCGCATGCCGCCGGACGGCTGCATCAGCCTGGACGGCCAGCTCGTCTGGCGTCCGGCCGCAGAAAAGACAATCGTCGAAGAAACCACGGCCTAGCGTGGCCCCCTTGCCAGAAGGGATGACCTGACGATAGGCTTGCATACGCATGCAAGACCCGCGCGACGCTGCGCGCGCTGCTGCGCAAAACTCCGCGGAGAATCCGCGGCTTGGGAGGAGATTGACCCATGGCGCTGCGTCGTCGTGACATCCTGGCCGCCGCCGCTGGCGGCGCCGTATTGGCCTCGGCCGGCGGGGCGAAAGCCTCCGTCACCGCCACACCCGGCCTCCGGCCCGGCAAGCCCTTCGCGGGGACGGAACTGAAGGTTCTCTGCGTGGTGGCGAGCCAGTTCCGCGCGCATGAAGCGCGGCTCGCGGCCTTCACGGAACAGACCGGCATCACCGCGAAATACACCTTCGTCCCCTTCGCGAGCATGCGCGAATCGCTGACGGCGGAAATGGTCGGCGGCGGTGGAGATTATGACCTCGTCGTCGCGATGGATCAGTGGGTGGCGTCCCTCACCAACCTGCTCGACCCGATCGACGATGTGGTGCGCGCCAAAGCGATTCCGCTGGACCGGTGGCCGGAGGCACATCTGCGCCAGGGCCGCGTCAACAACCGCCTGCTCGGCCTGCCGAGCCGTGGCCATGTGCAGTTGCTGTTCTACCGCAAGGACCTGTTCGAAAAGCACAATTTGGCACCGCCCGCGACCTGGGAGGCGCTGGTCGAGACTGGCCTCGCGATCCAGGGCAAGGAGCCGGGGATCAGTGGCGTTTCCGTGCCCTATGGCCGCGGCAACGGCCAGAACCTGATGGTCTGGTACAACTTCCTCTGGGGCCGCGGCGCCACGCTGTTCGATGCGCAGGGCCAGCCCGCCTTCAACAGCGCCGCCGGCCTGCAATCGGTGCAGGACTATGTGGATCTGCTGCGCCGTCACCGCATCGCGCCAGCCGGCAGCCTGTCCTTCGCCGAGCAGGATTCCGTGAACTTCATGGGCCAGGGCAATGCGGCGATGCTGCCGGTCTGGTGGTGGGTGCGCTCCACGCTGGTGAACCCGCAATCCAGCC
>CANJXD010000090.1 GCA_947478535.1 Acetobacteraceae bacterium | reverse complement strand
CGCGGCGCGCGGGGCGAGCCTCGCGGGGCTGGTGGCGGACGTGGATGCGGCGCGACCAGACCCGGCCCTGCCGCTGGCCAGCGCGCTGCGAGTCTTCGCCTTGCGGAACCGGGATTAGGCGCGTCGGTTCGCCGGCGCCTCCGCCGGCCACAAATGCCGGTGCCAGCGCCACAGCATCAGCGCGCAGCAGGTGAGGCCGAAGCCGGTGTAGAGCGTGGCTGCCGCCGTGAAGCCGATGCGCTCGATCAGCGGGCCGGCGATCCACAGCCCGATCGGCAGGCCATAGACCGCCAGCGTCCGCAGCCCCGTGATGCGCCCGCGCAGCGCCGCCGGCGCGTTGCGGAGTTGCAGCACTGACATCGGCACGATGCAGAGCCCCTGCGCCAGCCCTATCAGCGCCAGCAGCACCAGCCCCACCCCCAGGTCCCGCGTCCAGCCCAGCAGCAAGGTCAGCGACAGCCAGGCGATGGCGAAGATGACGACGCAGCGCGCCGGCAGCACCGCGCCACCCCAGCGGCTCAGCAGCAGGGAGGCCGCAAGGCAGCCCCCCGCCGTGGTCGCGAGCAGGATGCCGAGGCCGGCCTGATCCGTCCCGTAGATATCCTTCGCGACATAGGGCAGCAGGCCGAGGATGAAGGGATAGGCCGTCAGGTTCAGCAGAAAGGCGAAGCTCATCGCCGCGAGTTGCGGCGGCGTGTCCCACACCATGCCGATGGCACTCCGCAGGTCCCGCAGCGGCGCGACCGGCGTGGTAGCGCGGGGGCGGGCGCGCTCCTCCGTCCGGAAGGTCAGCGGCAGGCTCACCGCGTAAAGCGCCACCACCATGAGATAGGCGCCCCCCATGCCGAGCGCCGCCACCGTCCACGCCCCCGCCAGCGCACCGATGACGCGCGCGGAATCCGAGGTGATGCGGGACAGCCCGATGGCGCCGAGCAGGCGATCCGGTGGCATCGTCTCGCTGATCAGCACGTTGCGGAGGCCGATATCGGAAGGCCGGATCAGCCCGGACAGCCCGGCGATGACGAAAGCATGCATGGGCGTCAGCGCCCCCGCGAAAGCCAGCCCCGCCAGCACCGCGGCCAGCAGCAGATAGGCCGCGCGCATCAGGCACAGCAGGCGCCGATGGCCGATCCGGTCCCCCAGCACGCCGAAGAAGGGTGCCACCAGCGTGCCGATGAATTGCAGGGAAGCGAAAGCTGCCAGCAGTGGCACCGACTGCGTCTCGACCAGGATGAACCAGGCCAGCGCCAGGTTCTCCATCTCGAAGGCCCAGGAGGTGGCGAGGTCCGCCGGCCACTGGAAGCGGAAACTGCGGACCTGGAAGGGTGCCAGCATGGACAGGCGCGGCAACCCGCTCACGCATCCCCTCGCATCGCCGTTTCCCCAGGATTGATGGCGCCAAGGCTAGACCCGGCGCGCGCGCCGCACCAATGGCATGGCTTGGCGCGCCCCATCATTCGGGCAAGGCTGGCGCGGTAACAAGCCTGGGGGGATGCGCATGCGCGCCGCGGTTGTCAGCGACAAGGGCCTCGTGATCCGGGAGATCCCGACCCCCCGCCCCGGGCCCGGCCAGGTGCTGGTGAAACTGCGGGCCATCGGGCTGAACCGCGCCGATCTCGGCGTCGCCGCCGGGCACCGCCATGGCAACCAGGGCGGGCCAGGCGCCATTCCGGGGATCGAGGGCGCGGGCGAGGTGGTGGAGATCGGGCCGGAGGTCCCTGGGCCTATCGTGCCGGGCCTGCGCGTCATGGCCTCGATGTCCGGCAGCTATGCCGAATATTGCGTGGTGCCGTGGGGGCGACTGTTTCCCGTGCCGTCCGAGACCATGGCGTGGGCGGTGGCGGCGACGCTGCCGATCGCGGTGCAGACGATGCATGACGCGGTGGTGACGCATGGCGGATGCGGGCCGGGGTCCGCCATCCTGATCCAGGGCGCGTCCTCCGGTGTCGGGCTGATGGGATTGCAGGTGGCGCGGCTGATGGGCGCCTCGGTGGTCATCGGCACGTCCACCAACGCCGAACGCCGCGCACGGTTGGCGGAGTTCGGGGCGACGCACGCGGTCGACACCGCCGACCCCGGCTGGGTGGACCAGGTCCTGGCCGCGACCGGCGGGCGGGGCGTGGATGCGGTCGTGGATATGATCAGCGGGCAACTGGTGTCCCAGACCCTGCGCGCGACGGCGATCCTCGGGCGGATCGTCAATGTCGGCCGGCTGGGCGGCGCGGTGGCGGCGTTCGATTTCGACACCCACGCGGCGCGGCGCATCACCTACACCGGCGTCACCTTCCGCACCCGCAGCGCCGAGGAAGTGGCGGAGATCGTCCGCCGCGCCCGCGCCGATCTGTGGGAAGCGATCGAGGGGGGCAAGCTGGCCCTGCCGCTCGACCGCACCTATCCGCTGGATGCGGTGAACGACGCGCTGGCGTGCATGAAGGCCAACCAGCACTTCGGGAAAATCGCCCTCATCCCGTGATGAGGGATTGGCTCAAACGTGAAAGCTTTCCCCGCAGCCGCACCGGCCCTTCTCGTTCGGGTTGGTGAAGGTGAAGCCGGCGGACATCGCCTTCACCTCGTAGTCCATGACGGTGCCGATCAGGAACAGCGTAGCCTTGCGGTCCACCAGCACCGTCACGCCCTTATCCGACACCACTTCATCCCCCGGTCCCGCGGCTTCGACCCAGGACAAGTCATAGGCCATGCCGGAGCAGCCCTTGGTCTTGAGGGAAACGCGCAGCAGCTTGCCTTCCTCCCCCTTCGCATACAGGCCGCGCAGGCGTTCGGCAGCGGCGTCTGAGACGCCCATCAGCGGCGGCAGCGCCCGGCGGGGCCGGGCAGGCACATCGGTCGTGGTGTTCATGGCGATGACCCCAACGCTCAGTACATGTTCAAGGCGAGGCGCGCGTCCTCGCTCATCCGGCTCTGGTCCCAGGGCGGATCCCAGACAACCTCGACGAGCACGTCGGTCACGCCCGGCACGGCCCGCACGGCTTCCTCGACCTGGTTCGGCAATTCCTGCGCGGAGGGGCAGGACGGCGTCGTCAGTGTCATCTCGACCTTGACCTTGCCGTCATCCGCGATTTCGATCGCATAGACGAGGCCGAGTTCGTAGACATCGACCGGAATCTCCGGGTCGAACACCGTCTTGATGACGGAGATGACCGCATCCTCGGTGATCCGCACCGGCGGCTCGGTCGCGCCGTCGGGGGTCCAGGCACCATGGCTTGGCGGCACGGTGGGCGCTTCACTCACTGCTCGCCTCCTTCGCATTGCCGTCCAAAGCGGCGTTCAAAGTGTGCCAGGCGAGCGTCGCGCACTTCACCCGGCTCGGGAAGTCATGCACGCCCGACAGCGGGGCGAGGCGTTCCATGTCATCGGCGATATCGGCGCCACAATCGGGGCAGATGCCGGTCATCGCGATGGTGCGGAACTTCTCTGCCATGTCATGCGCCTGGGCCGGCGTCTTGCCCTTCACGGTGTCCGTCATCAGGGAGGCACTGGCCATGGAGATGGCGCAGCCGCGGCCCTGGAAGGCGGCATCGGCGATGGAGCCATCCGGCGCCATCTTCAGGAACAGCTCCATCCGGTCCCCGCACATCGGGTTGTCACCCCGCGCGGTGCGATCGGCGTCATCGAGCCTGCGGAAATTCCGCGGCTTGCGGCCGTGGTCCAGGATCACTTCCTGGTAGAGGTCGCGGAGATCATCGAACAGACCGCCGCTCATCGAAAGAACTCCCGCGCCTGGCCCAAGGCATCCGCCAGAAGGTCCACTTCCGCCGGCGTCGTGTAGAGGCCGAAGGAGGCGCGGCAGGTGCTCTCCACGTTGAAGCGCGCGTGCAGCGGCTCGGCACAGTGGCGGCCGGACCGCACGGCGATACCGGCGCGATCGAGGAGCGTCGCCACGTCATGCGCATGCGCGGTGTCGAGCGCGAAGGCGAAGACGCCACCCCGATCCTGCGCGCGGCCGAGCAGGGTCACCCCCTCGATATGCGGCAGGCGGGCCATGGCGCGATCGACCAAGGCGCGCTCATGCGCCTCGATCGCCGGGAGGCCAATCGCCTCGACATAGTCGATGGCGGCATGCAGGCCGATGGCCTCGATGATCGGCGGCGTGCCGGCCTCGAACTTGGCCGGGATCGGCGCCCAGATGGACCGCTCGAAGGTCACTTCGGAAATCATGTCGCCGCCGCCGAGGAAGGGCGGCATCGCTTCCAGCAGCGCGGCCTTGGCATAGAGCACGCCGATGCCCGTCGGCCCGTAGAGCTTATGGCCGGTGAAGACATAGAAATCCGCATCCAGCGCCTGCACATCGACGCGCCGATGCACCGCCGCCTGGCTGCCATCGAACAGCACCTTCGCGCCGGCCTCATGCGCCATCCGGGCGATGCGCTCGGCGGGCGTCACGGTGCCGAGGACGTTCGACATATGCGTCACCGCGACGAGCCCGACCTTGCCATCCGCCAATTTCGCGGCGAGGTCGTCGAGGTCCAGCTCCCCGGCATCGGTGATGCGGGCGACGCGGAGCTCGATGCCATGGGCGTCGCGCAGCATCTGCCAGGGCACGAGGTTCGCGTGGTGCTCCATCTCGGAAATCACCACGGCCTGGCCGGGCTTCATCACGCCGCGGCCGTAGCTGTGCGCGACGAGGTTGATCGCGTTGGTGCTGCTGCCGGTGAAGATGATCTCCCGCTCGCTGCCCGCGTTCAGGAACTTCTGCACGGCAACGCGGGACCGCTCAAAAGCGGCGGTCGCCTGCTCGCTCATGTGGTAGGCGCCGCGATGGACGTTGGCGTAGGCGGTCTCCATCATCCGCACCATGGCGCTGATCACCTGGCGCGGCTTCTGGGCGGAGGCACCGCTGTCAAGGAAAGTGAAGGCCTTGCCGCGGACGGTCTCCGACAGGATCGGAAAATCCGCGCGGATCGCGGCGAGGTCCAGCGGGTGGGTGATGGGACCGTCCATCATTCCACCTCGACGCCGATCTCAAGCCCTTGCGCGATGCCCTGGCGCTGCCACCAGCCACCGACAGCCGTTGCCAGCGCGGCGCGGATCGCTTCATCCGCCACCGCTTCCACTGCTTCCGTCAGGAAGGCTTCCACGAGGATCGCCTTGGCCTGTGCCTCCGGGATGCCGCGGCTGCGGAGGAAGAACAGGTTGTCCGCGTCCAGTTCGCCCACCGTCGCGCCATGGCTGCACTTCACGTCATCGGCGTAGATCTCGAGCTGCGGCTTGCAGTCGATCTCCGCATCCGGGGACAGCAGCAGCGCCTGGTTCATCTGGTAGCCATCGGTCTTCTGCGCGACCTGCCGCACCAGGATCTTGCCCTGGAACACACCGCGGGACTTGCCCGAGAGAACCGTCTTGTAGGTCTGGCGAGACGCGCAATTCGGCGCCGCGTGGTCGAGCGCCGTCGTCGTATCCGCGTGCTGTCCATCGGCCACGAGCTGCACGCCATTCATGTGCGCTTCCGCCTTCGGGCCAACGAGGGCGACATGAATCTCGTTCCGCGCCAGCTTCGCGCCGGCGTTGAGCGTGAAATTGTCATAGGCGCCGCCGGCGGCGACCTGGGCATAGACCGTGGAGAGGAAAAACGCCTCCCGCCCTTCCTGCTGCAACCGCCCATGGTTCATCCGCGCGCCCGCCGCGACCTCGATCTCGAAGACCGGGTTGTGGAGGTAGCGCGCGGCGGCAGGGCCCGCCGCCGTCTCGACCAGCGTCAGCGACGCACCAGCGCCGAGCCGCACGAGGTGGCGCGGGTGATAGGCCGGCGCGCGGTCCGCCGTGGTGGCGAAGGACAGCAATTCCAGCACGCCGCCGGCGACGCCGTCCGGCAGCGTCACCACCAGCCCGTCTTCGAACAGCATGCCGTTCAGCGCGGCCAGCGCCTGGTCCTCCGGCCGCGCCAGGGCGCCGAGACGGCCTTCCAGCGAGGGCAGCACGGCGGCGAGGCTTTCCACCGTGAAAGCCAGGCCTTCCAGCGCGGACAGGTCGGCGCGGAAGCGGCCATCGATGAAGACGGCGCGCGGGTTCGTCGTGGCAGGCAACGCCAGCGCATCATCCACGCCGGTCAGCGGTTCGCCGAAGACGCTGCCGGTGACGGCGGCGAGGTCGGTGTACTTCCAGGCCTCGGCACGGCGCGTCGGGAAGCCCTGGCGGCGGAAGGCCTCCGCCGCGGCTTCGCGCAGCGCCATCACCCAGGGGATATGCGCGCCCGGCAGGCGCGGGCGCAGCCCCTCATGCCGTGCGAGGAAGGCGGTGGCGCCAGTGGTGGTGACCGCCGTCATGCCGCGGCCACCGACGCGGCATAGCCCGTCGCCTCCAGTTCCTCGGCCAGTTCCATGCCGCCGCTGCGGATGATGCGGCCGGCGGACAGCACATGCACGCGGTCCGGCACGATATGGTTCAGCAGGCGCTGGTAATGCGTGATGACCAGTGCGGAAAAGCCAGGGCCCCGCAGGCTGTTCACGGTGTCCGCCACCAGCTTCAGCGCGTCGATGTCGAGCCCGCTATCGGTCTCATCCAGCAGGGCCAGCTTCGGCGACAGCATCGCCATCTGCAGCATCTCGTTCCGCTTCTTCTCGCCGCCGGAGAAGCCGACATTCACCGGGCGCTTCAGCATGTCATCCGGCATGCTCAGCACCTTCATCCGCGCGCGGGCGAGCTTGAGGAACTGGATCGCGTCCACTTCCGGCTCGCCCTTCGCGCGGCGCACCGCGTTCAGCGCCGTCCGCAGGAAATTCGCGTTGCCGACGCCCGGCAATTCGACCGGTGCCTGGAACGCCAGGAACACGCCGGCCACGGCGCGCTCCTCCGGCGCCATCGCCAGCAGATCCTGGCCCATGAAGGTCACGGAACCCTCCGTCACCTCATAGCCTTCGCGCCCCGCGAGCACGTAGCTCAGCGTGGATTTGCCGGAGCCGTTCGGCCCCATGATGGCATGGATTTCCCCCGCCGGGATGGAGAGCGTGAGGCCCTTCAGGATCGGCTTGCCATCGACGGTGGCGTGCAGGTTCTCGATATTCAGCATGGTCTTCGTCCCGATCCTCAGCCTACCGAGCCTTCAAGGCTGATCTGCAACAGCTTCTGCGCTTCCACCGCGAATTCCATCGGCAATTCCTTCAGGACTTCGCGGCAGAACCCATTGACGATGAGGCCCACCGCATCCTCCTCCGACAGCCCGCGCTGGCGGCAGTAGAACAATTGGTCCTCGGCGATGCGGCTGGTGGTGGCCTCGTGCTCCACCTTGGCGCTCATGCAGCGATTCTCGATGTAGGGCACGGTATGCGCGCCGCACTGGTCGCCGATCAGCAGGCTGTCGCATTGCGTGAAGTTGCGCGCGCCAACGGCCTTCGGGCTGATCTTCACCAGGCCGCGATAGGTGTTCTGCCCACGCCCGGCGCTGATGCCCTTGCTGATGATGGTGCTGCGCGTGCGCGGGCCGATATGAAACATCTTGGTCCCGGTATCGGCCTGCTGGCGATTGTTGGTGATCGCGACGGAGTAGAACTCGCCGACGCTATCCTCCCCGATCAGGATGCAGGATGGATACTTCCAGGTGATGGCGGAACCCGTCTCCACCTGCGTCCAGGACACCTTGCTGCGGGCGCCACGGCAGGCCGCGCGCTTGGTGACGAAGTTGTAGATGCCGCCTCGGCCCTCGGCATCACCGGGATACCAGTTCTGCACCGTGGAATACTTGATGGAGGCATCGTCCAGCACGATGAGTTCGACCACCGCCGCATGCAGTTGGTTCTCATCCCGCTGCGGCGCCGTGCAGCCCTCGAGGTAGCTGACCTGGCTGCCGACATCGGCAATGATGAGCGTGCGCTCGAACTGCCCCGTGCTTTTCGCATTGATGCGGAAATAGGTGGACAGCTCCATCGGGCAGCGCACGCCCTTCGGGATGTAGACGAAGCTGCCATCCGTGAAGACCGCGCTGTTCAGCGCCGCGAAGTAGTTGTCCGCCTGCGGCACCACGCTGCCGAGATACTGGCGCACCAGCTCGGGATGTTCCTGCACCGCCTCGCTGATCGCGCAGAAGATGATGCCGTCCTTCGCCAGCCGGTCCTTGTAGGAGGTGGCGACGGAGACACTGTCGAACACCGCATCGACGGCGATCGGCATGCGCCCGCCATCCGCCGGCGTATCGCCCGCGCCTTCCACCCCCGCGAGGATGGCCTGTTCGCGCAGCGGAATGCCGAGCTTCGCGTAGGTGCGCAGCAGCTCCGGGTCCACCTCGTCGAGGGACTTCGGCTTCACCTTCTGCGTCGGCGCCGCGTAGTAATAGGCATCCTGGTAGTCGATGGGGGGATAGGTGACGGCGGCCCAATCGGGCTCCTTCATCGTCTTCCACATCGCGAAGGCCTTGAGCCGCCATTCCAGCAGCCAGGCGGGCTCATTCTTCTTCGCGCTGATGAAGCGAACGATGTCCTCGTTCAGCCCCTTCGGCGCGAACTCCATCTCGATGTCGGTCTCGAAGCCCCATTTGTAGCCACCCTCGGTGACGGACTGGACGGTTTCGAGAGTCTCGGTGACGGCGGGCATGGAACTTGTCCTACTCGGCCATAAGGGCAGGCATGGTCGCGGCAAGGCTGGGCACGGCGCGCGGCGTGGGGGCGGCAGCGGAAATATCGCTGACCATGATGGCGCCCAGCGCATCGCGGATGGCGGCATTCACGGGGTCCCAGCGCCCGCGGACGGGGCAGGTCTCCTCCGCCTCGCAGAGGCCGAAGCCGCCATCGACGCAGGCTGTCAGTGCGATCGGGCCATCGATGGCCACGATCACATCCGCCAGCGGCAGAGACCGCAACGGCCGCAACAGGCGATAGCCGCCACGCGCGCCCCGCAGCCCCTCCACCAGCCCGGACTGGGCCAGCATCTTCAGGACCTTGGCGACCGTGGGCTCAGCGATACCCGTCCCGGTGGCAAGGCCGGGCGCGGTCTGCACGCCCCCCTCGGCTTCCAGGCGGCTCAGCACCACCACGGCGTAATCCGTGAATTTCGAGACCCGCAGCACGCGGCGTCACCCCCAACCCTATAAAGGGGACCCAAGGGGTCCGGATTGGCAAATGCGCTCGCCCCCCTCCGGAGTCAAGGCATGCCCGACGGTCTATCGTGGCTTGCCGAAGTCGTGCCCCGGCGGCACGATCCTATCCCCCTCCCGGGACCAGTTTTGGAGAGCCCATGCCGACGATCCGCGCCGATGATGGTGTCAGCCTTTACTATGAGGAGGCGGGCTCCGGCACGCCGATGGTGTTCGTGCACGAATACGCCGGCGACCACCGGAGCTGGGAAGCGCAGATGCGCTTCTTCTCCCGCCGCTATCGCTGCATCACTTATGCTGCGCGGGGCTATACGCCGTCCGAGGTGCCGTCCGATCCCGCGAAATACAGCCAGGACCGCGCGACGGATGACATCGCCGCCGTGATCAACGGCCTCGGCCTCGGCCCGACCCATGTCGTCGGACTGTCCATGGGCGGGTTCGCCACGCTGCATATGGGCCTGCGCCACGCGCCGCTCTGCCGCAGCCTGGTCGCCGCCGGCGTCGGGTATGGCGCCTCGCCGGAGAAGATGCCGCAATTCCATGCCGAGACCGATGCCGCCATCGCCCGCATCCGCAGCGAGACCATGGCGAAGTTCGGCATGACCTACAGCCGTGGCCCGACCCGCCTGGTCTTCGAGGAGAAGGACCCGCGCGGCTACGTCGAATTCCAGCAACAGCTCTGCGAGCACAGCACGGAAGGCTCCGCGCTGACGATGAACGGCGTGCAGCGCCGCCGTCCGAGCCTGTTCGACCTGAAGGACGGCTTCAGCAAAATGGACGTGCCGCTGCTGGTGATCGCGGGGGATGAGGATGACCCGACGCTGGAAGCCAGCCTCTACCTCAAGCGCACCATCAAAAGCAGTGCGCTGCTGGTGATGCCGAAATGCGGGCACACCATGAACCTGGAAGACCCGGACGCCTTCAACCGCGCGGTGCTGGACTTCGTGACCCAGGTGGATGGCGGCCGCTGGACCAACCGCATCCCCGCCAGCCTGTCCGGTGGCATCATCGCCGCTTCGGAGAAGTAGGCTGACCGAGGCGGCGCATCGCGCCCTGGCCCGCCTGCCGCTTTTGGCGGGCGTGCCGGGGCCGGCGCTGGCCCGCCTCGCCGCCGCCGCCCGCGCGGTGCGCTACCGCGATGGGGAGGTGGTGTTCCGCCGGGGCGATCCCGGTACGGATGGCATGCTGGTGGTGCTGGATGGCCTGGTCCGCCTGCATCTTTCCACCCCCGGTGGGCGGGAGCTGACCCTCGGCCTCGCTGGGCCCGGGGAGCCGGTGGGGGAGGTTGCCCTGGTCGATGGCGGGACGCGCAGCGCGGATTGCACGGCACTGACGCCAGTCTCCGGCCTGATGATCCGCCACGCCGATGCCGCCGCCGTGATCGCGACAGACCACGCGACGGCCCAGGCCCTGCTGCGGACGCTGGCGGCAAGGCTGCGGCGGACGACGGAGCAGGTGGAACAGGTGGCGCTGCGCCCGCTGCCGCAGCGCCTGGCGGCGGCGCTGCTGAAGCTCGCCGCGGTCGATCCCGCCGGGATCATCCGGCTGCCGCAGGGCCAGATCGCGGCGCTGGTGGCGGCGACACGGCCGAAGGTGAACGCGGCCCTGGCCGAATTGCGGGACCAGCGCCTGGTGGAACCGGCCAAGGCCGGGCTGCGGATCACCGATCCGCCAGGGCTGCGCGCCCTGGCGGAGGGTGACTAGGCTTCAGATCTGCACGCGATCCGGCGCCACACCGGCCAGCGGGGCCTTCCAGATCACGTCATTCACCGTGACCGGGCGGGCGAGCTGGTTCATCCCGCGCAGCTGGTCGATGGCGAGCTGGATGTTGCTGGCGCTGTCCGGCGTCAGGTTCATCTTGTACTCGACCTTCGTCATCAGGTCGGCCACCAGTGCGCGATCGAGGCGGAGGAAGCGGCTGACATGCTGCGCCGCATCGGCCGGGTTGGCGGCGCAAAGCTCCTGCGCCTGGATCAGCGATCGCATCAGGCGCTGCGTCGCCTCCATGTTCGCCTCGGCCCAGCCCTTGTTCATGTAGACGAAGTTGCGGACGATCTGGATCGCCTCGTTCGAGAGCAGGATCTTGGTGTTCGGAATGGCGCGCAGCGCGCGGGTCGGCCAGGGCTCCCACACCGCGAAGGCATCGATGTTGCCGCGTTCCAGCGCCGCCACCATCTCCGGCGCCTCGACATTGACGATGGTGTAGTCGGCCGGGTTCAGGTTGAGCTTGGAGACGACGGAAAGCCAGAAGGTCTCGCTGCCCGTCCCGCGCGCGACGCCGACGCGCTTGCCCTTCAGGGCATCCATGTTCTCGACATTGCGGCCGAGCACGCTGATCCAGCGCAGCAGCGCCGTGCCCTCGGCCACCGCCACCACATTCGGGTCCCGCACATGGGCGGACACGCCGGCCTGTTCGGCGCCATAGGCGGAATTGATCTGGCTGCCGATCAGGAAGGCGACCATGGCGGAGCCGGAGGGGCCGGTATTCACCGTCACGTCGAGGCCGTTGCGGGCGAAGATGCCGGCCTCGCGCGCGACGTAGTAGGGTGCGAAGGACGGATCGACGCCCGTCGCGATGGTGATCTTGATGGGCGCGCCCTGGGCGAAGGCGGGCATGGGCAGCACCGAGGCGGCGGCGCCCGCGGCCAGAAGGTTACGGCGGTTCAGCATGGATGTTCTCCCTGTTCGGTCACATTGTCGGGTTGAAACGGCCGGCGAAGGCGCGGATCGCCAGCCGGAAGACGCGGTCTGTGAGGAATCCCAGTAGTCCCAGCGAGATCAGCGCGACGAAGATGTCTTCCACCTGCATGAACAGGCGGGCATCCCACAGCATCTTGCCGAGCCCGTCATTGGAGGCGATGAGTTCCGCCGCCACGATGGTAACGAAGGCATTCGCCATCGCAAGCCGCATGCCCGTCAGGATATAGGGCACCGTCGCCGGCAGGGCGACAAGGGCGAAGATCTGCAACTTCGAGGCGCCGAGGCATTGCGCGGCGCGGATCTTGTCCTTGCCCACCGCGCCCACCCCGGCCGCGGTCGCGATCACCACCACGAAGACGGTGGTATACGCGATGAGGAAGACCTTGCTCTCCTCTCCGATGCCGAACCAGATGACGGAGACGGTGATCATCGCGACGGCGGGGATGAAGCGGAAGAATTCCGTCCAGGGTTCCAGCAGCAGGCGCACCGGGCGGAAGCTGCCGATGGCGAGGCCGATGGGAATGCCGATCGCGCTGCCCAGCAGGAAGCCCTGCAGGATGCGGCGCATGGAGGCGACGATCTGTTCCTGGAGGATCCAGTCCTCGATCAGCACGACGCCGCGTTCCAGCACCGGCCAGGGCGGCGGGAACAGCACGGATTTCACCACGAAGATCGCGGCCAGGTGCCAGATCAGGAACAGCAGCCCGAAGCCCGCGACATAGCCGCCGACAGTGGCGAGGCGGCTATTCATGGCCGTGGATCTCCTCATGGATCAATTCATGCACCTGGCGGAAGGTCTGCATGAATCCGTCCGAGGTCCGCACCCGGGGGAAGGGCAGATCGACCGGCACCACGGCCTTCAGCGTGCCGCCAGGCCCGCGCTTCATGACGCCGACGCGGGTGGACAGCGCCACCGCTTCCTCGATGTCATGGGTGATGAACAGCACGGTCTTGCCCGATTTCGTCCAGATCTCGGACAATTCGTTCTGCAGCACGGCGCGCGTCATCGCATCCAGCGCGCCGAAGGGCTCATCCATCAGCAGCACGCGCGGGTCATTCGCCAGGGCGCGGGCGATCTGGATGCGCTGCTTCATGCCGCCCGAAAGCTCCGAGGGGTGCTTGTCCCCCTGCCCGGTGAGCCCGACCATGTCGAGGAACCGGTCCGCCGTCGCGCGACGCTCGCTGCGCCCCTGGCCGCGCAGGCGCAACCCGAAGGCGATATTGTCCCGCGCCGTCAGCCAGTCATACAGGCTGTCATGCCCCTGGAAGACCACGCCGCGATCGGCGCCGGGGCCGCGCACCGGCTTGCCCTCCAGCAGGATGCGCCCGGCCGTCGGCGCCTCGAAGCCCGCCAGCATGTTGAGCACGGTGGTCTTGCCGCAGCCGGAGGTGCCGAGCAGGCAGAAAAATTCCCCATCCGCCAGTTCCAGGGTGAAATCGCGCACGGCTTCCCAGGCGCCAGTGCGGCCGCGAAAGGTCTTACCGACCCCCTCAAGGGCGACGAACGCCATTTTTCTTCCCTGCCCGGCCTGTCCTCAACAGAATAGTGCGCGGGGCGGTGGGGGCAACCCGGCTTCACGATCCGATCGACCGGGACTAGAACGCCTCTGCGCAAGGAGGAGGCAGCCAGCATGATGCTCGATGGCAAGGTCGCAGTGGTGACCGGTGCGGGCGGCGGGATCGGGCGGGAGATCGCCATCGCCATGGCGCTCGCCGGCGCCGCGGTCGTGGTCAACGATATCGGCGCCAGCTTGACCGGCGAGGGCCCGACCAGCGCGACGCCTGGCCAGCAGACCGTCGCCATCATCGAACAGCGTGGCGGCCGCGCGGTGACGAATACCGACAGCGTGGCGGAATGGGCGGGCGGGCAGCGCATCGTGCAGACGGCGCTCGATGCCTTCGGCCGCATCGATATCGTCGTGAACAATGCCGGCATCCTGCGCGACCAGATCTTCCACAAGATGTCGGCGGAGGAATGGCTCTCCGTCATCAATGTCCACCTGAACGGCAGCTTCTTCGTCAGCCGTGCCGCCGCCGAGCATTTTCGGAAGCAAGGCTCCGGTGCCTTCGTGCACATGACCTCCACCTCCGGCCTCATCGGCAATTTCGGGCAGGCGAATTATTCGGCGGCGAAACTCGGCATCGCGGCGATGTCGAAGTCGATCGCCCTCGACATGCAGCGCTTCGGCGTCCGGTCGAACTGCATCGCGCCCTTCGCCTGGTCCCGCATGACCAGTTCCATCCCCGCGAGCACGGAGGCGGAACGCGCCCGCGTCGCGCGGTTGCAGCAGATGACGCCGGACAAGAACGCGCCGCTCGCCGTCTATCTCGCCTCCGATGCCGCGAAGGACGTCACCGGCCAGATCTTCGCCGCCCGGCACAATGAATTGTTCCTGTTCAGCCAGCCCCGCCCGATCCGCAGCGTCCATAGCGGCGAAGGCTGGACCCCCGAGGCGATCGGCGAGACCGCCATCCCCGCCATGCGCCGCCACTTCCTGCCGCTGGAACGCAGCGGCGATGTCTTCTCCTGGGACCCCGTCTGATGGATTTCCGTCTTTCCGAAGAACAGACCGCCTTCCAGGACAGCGTCCGCCGATTCGCCGAGGCGCATCTCGCGAAGGATGCGGTGGCGCGCGCGCATGATGAGCGCTTCCCCTGGGATATCGCGAAGCTGATGGCCGAGAATGGCCTGTTCGGCATCATGCTGCCGGAAGCCGATGGCGGCCAGGGCGGCACGCTGTTCGACGCCGTGCTGGCGATGGAACAGATCGCCTATGTCTGCCCGCGCAGCGCGGATGTGCTCCAGGCCGGCAATTTCGGCGCCTTTCGGACGTTTGCCGAATACGCATCGCCGGAGCAGAAAGAACGCTTCTTCACGCCGCTGCTGAAGGGCGAGACGATCGCCGCGGTCGGCATGACGGAGCCAGATGCGGGATCGGCGCTGACCGACCTCAAGACCAGTTGCACGAAGGATGGCAACGGGTTTCGCCTGAATGGCGGCAAGGTCTTCACCTCGAATACCGAGGATGCCAGCGTCTTCGTCGTCTATTGCCGCTTCGCCCCTGGTGTGAACGGCAT
>CANJXD010000089.1 GCA_947478535.1 Acetobacteraceae bacterium | reverse complement strand
GCGGCCTGGTGAGTGCGGCGCAGCTGGCGGCGACCGAGGGTGTCACCATCGCCGTGGTCGATCTGCCGGAGCGCATGCTGGGCTTCACCGATCCGCGTGGCATCGTGCTGGATGGGCGGGCGGATGGGCATGGCTGGTTTGTCGATGCCACGCCGCTGCGCCATGAGGAGTTCCTGCGCGATCCGGCGCTCGGGCTGGTGGCGCGGGACGGCTCGGCGGCGGCGGGGCGGATCGACCTGCTCTCGGTGCTGGTGCATGAGCTGGGGCATGTGATGGGCCTCGCGCATGATGACGACCATGGCGCGATGGGCGCCACGCTCGATGTCGGCCGGCGCCTGACGGCGGGGGGTGCGATCAACCTGGCGGAGCCGCCCGCGCCGCCCGCCGCGCAGGTCTTCGATGAGCGGCTCGGCGCCTTCCTGCCGGCGGGCTGGGCGGGGCATCTGGATGCGGGCCTGCCGGCGGGCGTGCCGCTCGGCGGGCTGGCGCAGGCGGCGGCGCTGGCCGCCGCGGCGCCCGGGGCGATCGACTGGTCGCGCGGCTGGGGGGGCGGGCTTGGGCGCTGATGCGCAACTATGAGGCAGGGCCTGGGCAGCGGCGCGCGCGCGGCGGAGGCGCCCGCGCTGCTGCACCATCCGCAGCTCGATCAGGCGCTGTGGAACCGCTTCCGCGCGGCCGAGACGGGCGAGGCCTTCGCCGCCGCCTGGCTGGCGCTGCAATGCCGCTTCGCGGAGGGTGCGACGGCCGGTGTGCTGGTGCTGGGCGAGCCCGATCGCGGCCCCTTCCGTCCGGCCGCCGCTTGGCCCGAGGCGGCTGCGGTGACGCCGGCCCTCTCCGCCGCGGCTGAGGAGGCGCTGCGCCAGCGGCAGGGCATCGTCACGCCGGCAATCGGCGAGACGGAGGAGGAGCGCCATGTCGCCGCGCCGATCCTGCTGGAAGGGCGGCTCTGCGGTGTGGTGGCGCTGGCACTTTCCGGGGCCGGCACGGCGCCGGCGGCGATCCGGCAACTGCATTGGGGCGCGGGCTGGATCGAGGCGCTGCTGCGGCGCGAGCAGATGTCCGCCGATGCGGAACAAGGCATGCGCGCCACCACCGCCTTTGATTTGCTGGGCGTGGTGCTGGAACACGATGAGGCGCGCGCCGCCGCCACCGCGCTGGCCACGGAACTGGCACGCCGTTTCGATTGCGATCCTGTCAGCATCGGCTTCCGCCGCGGCGGCCATTGCCGCGTGCAGGCGCTGTCCCACGCCGCAACCTTCGCGGAACGACAGAACGTGATCCGCGATGTCGCCGCGGCGATGGATGAGGCGGTGGACCAGAAGGCCATCATCCTGCACCCGGTGCGGCCGGGCTGGGAGTATCGCGTCACGCGCGCGCATGAGGAATTGGCGGCCGCGCATCGCACCGGTGGCATCCTGACCGTGCCGCTGCGCCATGCGGGCGAGGCCTTCGGCGCGATCACGCTCGAACGCCCCGCGGGCCGGGCCTTCGAGCCGGCGACGGTGGAGCTTATCGACGCCGTCGCCACCGTCGTGGGGCCGGTGTTGGCGGAGAAGCGCGCCAATGACCGGCTGCTGCCGGTGAAGATCGCCCAGAGCCTGACCACGCAGCTTAAGCGCTTGCTGGGGCCCGGCTATTTCGGCCGCAAGCTTGCGACGTTGGGTTTCGCAGGGCTGGTGGCGCTGGCGCTGACGGTGCGCGGCGACTATGCCGTGACCGCGCCGGCGGTGCTCGAAGGCCGCATCCAGCGCAGCATGGTGGCCCCCTTTGCGGGCTATATCCGCGCCGAACATGCGCGCGCCGGCGAGATCGTCGAGGAAGGACGCCTGCTGGCCGAACTCGATGACCAGGATCTACGCCTGGAGAGGCTGCGGCTGGTGACGCAGCGGCAGCAGCGCATCACCGAATACGACCGGGCGCTGGCCAGCCGGCAGCGTGCGGAGGCGAATATCGTGCGCACCCAGATCGAGCAGGCGGAGGCGCAACTGGCGCTGCTGGAGGAACAGTTGGCGCGCACGCGCGTCGTGGCGCCGATTGCCGGCGTGGTGGTGCGCGGCAACCTCAGCCAGCGCATCGGCGCGGCGGTGGAGCGCGGTGAGGAACTGTTCCAGATCGCGCCACTCGACAGCTACCGGGTGATCCTGGAGGTCGATGAGGGCGATATCGGCGACGTCGCGGTGGGGCAGGGCGGCCTGCTGGTGCTGGCCTCGCTGCCCGACGCACCATTGCCGTATCGGATCGACCGCATCACGCCGATCGCCGAGCAGGGCCAGGGGCGCAACTACTTCCGCGTCGAGGCGGTGCTGGAGGCCGGCAGCGAACGCATCCGGCCGAGCATGCTGGGCGTCGGCCGTACGCATGTGGAAGAACGCCTGGTGGTGCTGATCTGGACGCGCCGGCTGGTGGCCTGGATGCGTCTGGCGTCCTGGCGCTGGACGCCCTAGGCGGGCGCATGGAACGCGCCTTCCTCAGCCCCTCCTGGTACCGCGTCGCGGGGCTGCGGCCGCGGCTGCGCGCGCATGCCCGCTTCCACCGCACGCTGTTTCGCGGGCAGGTCTGGTACGTGCTGCAGGATCGCAGCTCCGGCCGCTTCCATCGCTTCGCGCCGGAGGCCTATGCGCTGGTCAGCCTGCTCGATGGACAGCGCAGCATGGAGGAGGTCTGGAGCCTGGCCGCCACGCAGCTCGGCGACGATGCGCTGACCCAGGACGAGGTGATCCGCCTGCTCGGACAGTTGCACGCCGCCGACGTGCTGTTCGGCGACATCCCGCCGGATATCGGCGAGTTGGCCGATCGCGGACGGCGGCAGCGGCGGCGCAAGCTTCTGGCGGGGCTGGCCAATCCGCTGGCGATCCGGCTGCCGCTACTCGACCCGGACGCCTTCCTGACGGCCACCGCGCCGCTCGCGCGGCTGGTCTTCTCGGCCTTCGGCGGGCTGCTGTTCATGGCGTTGGTCGTCTATGCCTTGCTGCTGGCCGGGCAGCATTGGGATGCGCTGACCGGCGACGTGGCAGACCGCGTGCTGGCCACCGAGAGCCTCCTGCTGCTGGTGCTGACCTATCCGATGGTCAAGGCAATGCATGAGCTCGGCCATGCCTGGGCGGTAAAGCGCTGGGGCGGCGATGTGCATGAGATCGGCGTGATGCTGCTGGTCTTCATGCCGGTGCCCTATGTTGATGCCTCCGACAGCATGTCCTTCCCCTCGAAGTGGCGGCGGGCGGTGGTGGGCGGCGCCGGCATCCTGGTGGAGGTGGCGCTGGCCAGCCTGGCGATGATCGTCTGGGTGAATGCCGAGCCCGGCCTGGTGCGCGCCTTCGCCTTCAGTGTGATGCTGATCTGTGGCGTATCAACCGTGCTGTTCAACGGCAATCCGCTGCTGCGCTTCGATGGCTATTACGTGCTGTCCGACCTGCTGGAGATGCCGAACCTGGCGAGCCGGGCGAATGCGCATATCGGCTATCTGGTGCAGCGTTACGCCTTCGGCGTGCGCACCGCGCAGCGCGCCGCCACCGCGCCCGGCGAGACCCCCTGGCTGTTCTGCTACGCCATCGCGGCCGTCGTCTATCGGATGATGGTCTCGCTGGCGATCGCGCTGCTGGTGGGCACGCAGTTCTTCGTGGTCGGCATCCTGATCGCGATCTGGTCGCTGGTGCTGCTGGCGGTGGTGCCGATGGTGAAATGGGCGCGCTTCCTGCTGGCGAGCCCTATCCTGCGGCGCCAGCGCGGCCGCGCGCTGGCGGTGACCGGCGCCAGCCTGGCCCTGGTGGGCGCGCTGCTTTTCGTGCTGCCGCTGCCGCATGCGACGATGGCGGAGGGCGTGATCTGGGTGCGCGGCGAGGCTCCCGTGGTGGCCGGCGTCGAGGGCGTGGTGGTGGCTTTGCACGCCGCGCCGAACGCCGAGGTTGCGGCCGGCGCGGCGCTGCTGCAACTGGAGGATCCGGCGCTGGCCGGGCGCGTGCGGCTGCTGCTGGCGCGGGTGAGCGAGTTGGAGGCGCATCACGCCATGCGCGACCTGTCGGACCCCTCGCGCGCGCGCATCACGCTGGAGGAATTGACGTTGGCGCGCGCCGATCTTGCATTGGCGCAGGAGCGCATGGGCCAGTTGATGGTGCGCGCCCGCACCGAGGGGCAGCTGAGCCTGCGCCGGCCGGACGACCTGCTGGGCCGGTTCCTGCGCAAGGGCGAGTTGGTCGGCTATGTGGTACGGCACGAGGCGCCGGTGATCCGCGTCGCCGTACCGGAGAGCGAGGTGGACCTGGTCCTGCAGGGCACGCGCGGCATCGCGCTGCGCACGGCCAGCCGCGGGCAGGAGGTACTGGCGGCACGCATCGAGCGGATCGGCCCGCAGCTGGAGGAGACACTGCCCAATCCGGCGCTCGGCACGCAGGGCGGCGGCAGCATCGCGCTCGACCCGACCGACCCCGCGCATCAGCGCACCATCGGCAAGTTCCTCCATATCGATCTGGCGCTGGTCGAGGAGCGGCGAGACGCGCCACGCTTCGGCGAGCGCGTGCATGTGCGCTTCGTGCATGCGGCGGAACCGGTGGCGAGCCGGCTGTATCGCGGGCTGCGGCAGGTCTTTCTGAAGCATTTCAGCGTCTGATCGCGGGCGCTGCCGGAGCGCCGTGAGATCTTCGCGCGTCGGCGGCGTGAAACAGGGTGAAACAGAAGTGCCGCGGCGCGAAACATGAACGGCATGCTGAATCCTGTTTCATACAAGGCGTAGTCGAACAGCAAGGATCATCCCCGTCTTGGCAACCCAGCAGCTCTTCTACCGTACCGCCGTCCCGGTCAGCTTCCAGCGCCATCAGGGCTGGTCGGTGAAGACGGGCGAGAGCTACAGCTTCGCCGCCGAGGTTAATTCGGTGCCGGTGACAGCTGTGGAATTCGCCGAGGCGGCGGCGGAGTATCCCGTGGTCTTCGCTGGCAACGAGGACTCCGTCTTTCCCGCCGTCATCCTCGGCGCGCGGGAGAATGAGAACCTGCATGTCGGCACCGATGGCCGCTGGGTGGGCAAATACGTGCCGGCCTTCGTGCGGCGCTATCCCTTCGTCTTCTCGCAGGATGCCGAGGGCAAGACCTTCACCCTGCACATCGACGAGACCTTCGATGGCTGCAACCAGACCGGGCGCGGCGAGCATCTGTTCGATTCCGATGGCGCGCAGACGCAGTATCTGCGCACCGTGCTGGGCTTCCTGCAGGACTACCAGACGCGCTTCCGCCGCACCCGCGCCTATTGTGACCGGCTGCTGGAGCTGAAGCTGCTGCAACCGATGCAGGCGCAGTTCACGCTGGGCGGCGGCGAGCAGCGCCAGCTTTCGGGCTTCATGGTGGTGGACCGCGCCAAGCTGAAGGCGCTGGCGCCGGAGGTGCTGGCCGATCTGCTGGCCAAGGACGAGCTGGAATGCACCTTCCTCCACCTGGCCTCGCTGCGGCATTTCCAGGCCATGCTCGACCGCTTCCGCCAGCACGAGGCGCCGGCCGTTGCGCCGGACCCGACCCCGCCATCGCCGGTGGCCGCGAGCCTGGGCGTGGAGGCCAATGGCAGCGCCTCCACCCACTGAGGCGCCGGCTGACCGGCAGGCGATGAAGGGGCGCGCGGCATGACCGCGCGCCTGGCCTGGGCGCCACCGGCGCTGGAGCCGCATCCCGAGCGGCGCGACCCGAAGGAACATTGGCTCGACGCGTTGGAAACCGCTGTGTTGGCCGCGCCGCGCGCCGTTGCGGCCGCGCTGCGCGGCCGCGGTGCGCGCGCCATCGTGGCCGCCGCCGCGGCGCTGGAGGCCGGACTGCGCGCGCGGGACGAGGCGGCGCTCGGGCAGGAGACGCTGGCGCTGCGCATGGCCCTGCGCCGCACTGGCTTCACGGCCGAGACGCTGGCGCGCGGCACCGCGCTGGTGCGCGAGGTCTCGCGCCGGCGGACGGGACTGCGCCACCATGACGTGCAACTGCTCGGCGCTTTGGCGATCCTCGACGGGCGCGTGGCGGAGATGGACACCGGCGAGGGCAAGACCGTCACCGCCGCCATGGCGGCCTCCATCGCCGCGCTGGCCGGCACGCCGACCCATGTGGTGACGGTCAACGACTATCTGGCGGAGCGTGACGCGGCAGCGCTGGCGCCGCTGTATGAGGCGCTCGGCGTGAGCGTGGGCGTGCTGCTGCACGGCATGGCGCCGGAGCAGCGGCGCGCCGCCTATCGCTGCGACATCGCCTATGCCAGCAACAAGGAACTGGCCTTCGACTATCTGCGCGACCGCCTGGCGCTCGGCCGTGCCGCCGGCCCCGCGCGGCTGAAGCTGCGCCGCGTGCTGGCCGGCACGGAGACCGAGGCGCAGGCGCGCGTGGTGATGCGCGGATTGCATTTCGCCATCGTCGATGAGGCCGACAGCGTGCTGATCGACGAGGCGCGGACGCCGCTGATCATCTCCCGCGAGACCGATGCGAAAGAAGAACGGCGCTGGGCGGAAGATGCCCTGGCGCTGGCCGATGCGCTGACGCCGCAGGCGCATTACCGGCTGCTGCGGGAGGAGCGCCGCGTGCAATTGACCGAGGCCGGCCGCGCGCGGTTGGCCGAGCTGGGCACGACGATGGGCGGCATCTGGGCCGGCCGCATCCGGCGCGAGGAAGCGGCGCGCCAGGCGCTCAGCGCGCGGCTGGTGTTCCAGCGCGGCGACCATTACCTGGTGCGCGATGGCAAGGTCGAGATCGTCGATGAAAATACCGGCCGCGTCATGGCGGACAGATCCTGGAGCGACGGCCTGCACCAGATTATCGAGGTGAAGGAGGGCTGCGCCGTCAGCACGCGCAAGCTGCCGCTGGCGCGCCTGACCTACCAGCGCCTGTTCCGCCGCTACCAGCGCCTGTCCGGCATGACCGGCACCGCGGCCGAGGCGCGTGGCGAATTGTGGTCGGTCTATCGGCTGCGCATCACCCGCGTGCCGCCGAATCAGCCCTCGCGGTTGTCGCGCGGCGGCTTCACCGTGCTACCAAGCGAGGCGGAGAAATGGGCCGCGGTGGCGGCGCGCGCGGCCGCGCTGCAGGCGGCCGGCCGGCCGGTCCTGATCGGCACACGCTCGGTCGCCGCATCGCAGGCGGTGAGCGCCAGGCTGCGCGAAGCCGGCATGGCGCATGCGGTGCTGAGCGCGGAATGCGACAGCGACGAGGCAGGGGTGATCGCCGAGGCCGGAGGCGCGGCCCGCATCACAGTGGCCACCAACATGGCCGGGCGCGGCGTGGATATCCAACTGAGCGATGCGGTCGCGGCGCAGGGTGGGCTGCATGTGATTCTGACCGAGCGGCACGATACAAGGCGCATCGACCGCCAGCTGGAAGGGCGCGCGGGGCGCCGCGGCCAGCCGGGCAGCGCCGAGGCTATCGTTTCGATGCGCGATGCCTTGCTCGACATGGCGCCTCGGCATCCGTGGCGCCTGCTGGCGGGGCTGCCAGGGAGCATCGGACGGTTTGCCGCGCGACGGCTGTTCGATGCCGCGCAGGCGCGCGCGCGCCAGGGCCACCGACGTGCCAGGCTGGACCTTCTGGCGCAGGAACGCAGGCTGGGCACGATGATGGCCTTTGCCGGGGAGGTGGAGTGATGGCGTTGCACAAGGTGCGCTTGGGATTGGCCGTGGCGCTGCTGCTGGCGCCGGGGGGGCTGCGGGCGCAGCAGGTCTTCGACTGCGTGATGGAGCCTTCGCTGACGTTGCGGCTGGGCAGTTCCATCACCGGCATCGTGGCCAGCGTGGAGGCGGATCGCGGCACGCCGGTAGTGAAGGACCAGGTGCTTGCGCGCCTCGAATCCTCGGTCGAGATCGCGACGCTGGCGCTGGCCCGCGCGCGGGCCGAGAGCAATGCCGAGATGGATGCGCGCCGCGCGCGGCTCGATCAGATGCGCAGCGAGGTGACGCGCGCCGCCAGCCTGCATGAACGCTCGGTCGTCTCCACCCAGCGGCTGGAGGAGCTGCGCGCGAATATGGCGATCGCCGCCAGCGACATGGCGCTGGCCGATCTCAACCGGCGCATCGCGTCGCTGGAGGTCGGGCGCGTCGAGGCGATGCTTGAGCAGCGGGTGATCCGCAGCCCGGTGAACGGCGTCGTCACCGGGCGCAACCTCGGCCCCGGCGAGTACATCCATTACGACAACCACATCCTCAGCGTGGCGCAGCTCGACCCGCTGCATGTCGAGACCTTCCTGCCGGTGCGCCTGCACGGCCGGCTGCGCGTGGGCACCGTGGGGACGGTGCGGCCCGATGCGCCGATCGGCGGGGCCTATACGGCGCAGATCCGCGTGCTCGACGACGTCTTCGATGCGGCGAGCGGCACCTTCGGCGTGCGGCTGACGCTGCCCAACCCGAGCCGCACCCTGCCGGGCGGTGCGCGCTGCCGTGTGGAATTCGAATTGGAGCCGGAATTACCCCCAGGGCCGCAGGCGCGGCGTTAAGGGCGTGCCGCCCATACTCGTGACCTGCGACCTGTATCACGCCGAAGGCATGCCTTCGGCACGGCGAGCCAGGCGACTGTCTTGATCGATGCGATGCTGGGTCATGGAGCAGGCTGCTTTTCTCCGGAATCGGAATTCCCAAGACGGGTGGACATCTGATTCAACCGGCGTGCTGGGAGGAGGCCAGCACGGATGCGCCCCTATTCGGAAGCTCTTCGAGTGCGTGCGATGCAGCGAGCCCAGGCCGGCGAGACGGTCCGCTCGATTGCAGCGGCACTGCAAATCAGCCCGTCCTGCGTATTCAAGAGCCCATCCGGAAAGGAATTGAATCGCCTGAATCGGATGTGATTCGCTGTCCCTGCGGGCGATTCGCGGGGCCTTGGAATGGCGTGGACGGCAGAGCATCGACGAGCGGCGGATCGGCGCGGGCTGCGCTACCCATCTGACCTGACGGATGCGGAATGGGCGCTGGTGGCGCCGATGATCCGGCCGGCGAAACACGGCGGCAGGCCCCGCAAGGTGGACGTGCGCGAGGTGCTGAACGCGGTGTTCTACGTGCTCTCGACGGGCTGCCAGTGGAGCGCGCTGCCGAAGGATCTGCCACCGAAGAGCACGGTCTGGGACTACTTTTCGCGCTGGGAATGGGAAGGCACCATCGAGCGCATCCACCACGCCCTGTACGTTGCGGTGCGCGAGCAGGCCGGGCGCGAGGCCAGCCCGACAACGGCGATCATCGACAGCCAGACGTCGAAGGCCGCGCAAAAGGGGGCTCTACGCTCGACCCGTCCGGCTACGACGCGGGCAAGAATGTCGTCGGCTGCGAGCGCCACCCACTGACCGACACCATCGGCATGCTGCTCGCGGTGATCGTCCATCCCGCCAACGTGCAGGATCGCGACGGCGCCGAGCCGCTGCTGCGGCAGGCGCGCAGGCTGTTCCCCTTCATCGAGCGCATCATCGGCGATGCAGGCTATCAGGGGCCGAAGATGGCCGCCGCCGTCGCCCGCACCGGCACGTGGAAGATCGAGATCGTCCGCCGCTGCGACAGGCACAAATTCGTCGTGTTGCCGAAGCGCTGGATCGTCGAGCGCACCATGGGCTGGATCAGCCGCAACCGCCGTCTCGCCCGCGACTTCGAGCGGCATTGCCGCATCGCCGCCGCCTTCGTCCGGATGGCCATGATCCGCATCATGCTGCGACGGCTCGCCGCAAAGCCCTCAGCGCGAATCCGAACTTCCCGGATGGGCTCTTACAGGCGAGTGGGCCGGCTCTGGGGCGACAGCCGACCGACTACCGCGGGACGGTGCCGGGTGCGGCAGCGCTCGCACCGAGATCCCACTGCTGGCGCAGCAACGCGAAAGAAGGGGCGAGCGCCGCAATCAGCGGGGTGAGCATCACGACGGTCGATTCATCATAGGCGTGCTCGATGGCGCCAATATTGACGACGCCGACGACGCGGCCGGCATGGACTGCCGGCATGTTCAGCAGGCAGCCGGCGCCCAGCGCCTCGAATACCACGCGGCCAATATGCACCTGCAGATACTCGGTCATGTTGCGCGACAGCGACGGTCGTGCCGCGTCGATCACCTGCTCCCGCCATCCCGATTCAGGGAATGGCTTGCAATATGGCATCGGGTAGGCGATCGGGTCCGTGGTGAAGACGCGCTCAGCGAGCCCGTCCGGCCGGACCAGCAGCATCGTCGTGAAAATGCGCCTTACCCGCCGGTCCACCAGCGAGTCGAAGCAGCGAAAGCTGGCGCCGGGCTGATCGGGCTCGCGCCCCGCGAGTACCAACGCTTCGAGCGCGTCCGACGGCATCGGCATTCTCTCGCTTCAGTCTGCTGGACAAACAAGTTGCGGCGCGTCGGCGCTTCTGTCTAGGCTTCTCCGCCCGGGATGCGGTATCTGCAGGGGAGTTTGGACCATGCGCAACCACAGGATTGCCGGCGTTGCCACGCTCGGTCGCCGCGCGCTGCTTGCCGCCCCTGCAGCACTGCTGCCCTCGATCGGTTTCGGGCAGGACAGCGCGGCCGCGTTTCCGAACCGGCCTATACGCATGCTCATTCCCTTCGCGCCTGGTGGCGGCAACGACATCCTTGGGCGGCTGCTGTCGGACCGCCTCTCGGAGCGGCTCGGGCAGCGCGTCGTGGCGGAGAACCGGACGGGCAGCGGCGGCAATGTCGGTGCCCAGGCGCTGGCGACCTCCCGCCCGGATGGCTACACACTGATGCTCGGCACCAACGGCTCTCAATCCATGAACCAGTTCGTGTTCAAGACGATGCCGTATGACACCGCCACGGCCTTCGCAAACGTGTGCGACATCGCGCGCATTCCGAACCTGCTGATCGCCGCGCCGAATTATGGGCCGCGCAGCGTTGCGGAGATGGTGGCCGACATGCGCGGGCGTCCCGGCGCCGTTTCCTATGGATCGAGCGGCGTCGGCACGATGGCGCATCTGGGCATGGAGCTGATTTCCTACATGGCCGGGCGCGTGCAGATGGTGCATGTGCCGTATCGCGGCTCCGCCCCGATGCTGGTCGATCTGATCGCGGGGCGCGTGCAGCTTTCGATGGACAATGCCTCATCCTCCAAGCCGCGGGTCGAGGCCGGCGAGTTCCGGGCGCTTGGCGTCAGCAGCACGACGCGCTGGTTCGGCATGCCCGACCTGCCTTGCATCGGCGAGACGCTTCCTGGCTACGAGGCATCATCCTGGCAGGTCGTGGTGGCCCCCGCGGGCACGCCGCCGCCGATCATCGCCAAGCTGAACCAGGTGCTGAACGAGATCCTCTTGGAGCCCGCGGTGAAGGCCCGCTTCCATCAGCTCGGCATCGATCCCGTCGGCGGCACGCCGGAAGCGCTGGACCGCTTCATCCAGGCCGAGACGGAGCGTTGGAAGGTCATCATCGCGGAGGCAGGCATCCAGCCGGAATAGGAGCGCGGCCGCGCTCCGCGATGTCAGGCGATCGGTCGGATATCCCGGCGAGGCCCGAAGCGTTCGCGGAACGGCGTCGCGATCAGGCCCGCCACGAGATCGCGTGTGATGAACACCAGCTTCGTCTGGCGCGGCCCAGCCGGCCAGGCCTGCAACTCATCGGCCGGATAGAAGACATGCTGCACGCCGTTGATGATGATGGGCCGATCGCGGCCGGCCACATTGAGGATGCCCTTGCACCGGAGCACCGACGGGCCGTGCGCGGCAAGCAACTCGCCCAGCCATGCGGTGAAGTCGGCCCAGTCGATCGGTCGGTCGGTGCGCAGCGACAGGGTCCGCACGTCAGAGTCGTGATGCACGTCCTCGTCGGTGCCCGCCTCGGCGAGCCAGCGCAGCAATCGCTCATCCTTGCTGGAGGGATCGAAGGCTCCGGAGCCGAATAGCAGCGAAGCCGTCGCCGCCGTCGCAGGCAGTGGCACGGCACCGGGATTGAGCGCCTTCAGCCTGGCGCGCAGCGCCGATGCGTCGTCGTCGCGCAAGTCGAGCTTGGTTAGCACGATGCGGTCCGCGACGATCGCCTGCTTGACCGCTTCGGGATGCGCTTCGAGCTGTTCCCCGCCGCACCAGGCATCGACCGTCGTCACGATCGCGTCCAGGCGGAACCGCTCCAGCAGCAGTGGATCGGTCATCAGCGTGTGGATAACCGGCACTGGATCGGCGAGGCCTGTGGTCTCGATGACCACGCGCCGGAACGGCGGCACCTCGCCGCGCAGGCGCTGGATAAACAGCAGCCGAAGCGCATCCACCAGGTCACTGCGGACAGCACAGCAAAGGCAGCCGGATGCGAGCAGGACGACGTTCTCCTGCAACTCCTGCACCATCAGATGGTCGATGCCGACCTCGCCGAGTTCGTTGACCAGCACCGCGCAGTCGCCCATCTCCGGATCGCGCAGCAAGCGGTTCAGCAACGTCGTCTTGCCGCTGCCCAGGAAGCCGGTGATGACCGAGAGCGGGATGGTCTCCCCACCCATCGTGCCGCCGAGCGCGTTGTCCGACACCGCCTCAGCCCGCCAGTTGGTTCTTCACGAAGCGGCCGCCCTGCATGATGGCCGCCAT
Organism: Acetobacteraceae bacterium; assembly: GCA_947478535.1. Next base: position 2,409 of record CANJXD010000089.1, on the reverse strand, counting down.
ATGCTTGCCTTGCCCGGTCAGCAGGGCAATGTCGGAGAGGGGGTCGCCATCGACGACGAGCAGGTCGGCATGCGCACCTTCGGCCACCACGCCGATCTTCCCGGGCATGCGCACCACCTCCGCGCCGATCAGCGTCGCGCCCCGGATGTTGTCGGCCGCCGGCAGCACCTCGGACCGGATCAGGAATTCGTCGCCCATCAGATGCGGCGTGCGCGACATGTCAGTGCCGAAGGAGGCCTTGACCCCGGCACGATGGGCGATCGCCAGGCCGCGCGTGCCAACGGCCAGCACCTCGCGCGCCTTCTCCTCGGTGCCTACGGGATAGCCGAGCGCCACGGCCTGCTCCGCCAGCACCCGATAGCAGATCAGATTGGGCGAGAGATACACGCCGCGCTCCACCATCATGCGCGCCGTGTCCTCGTCGAGGAAGTTGCCGTGCTCGATGGTGCGGACGCCCGCCTCGATGCAGCGGCGGATGCCACGGGCGGTGTAGACATGCGCCATCACGTAGGTGTTGGCGCGATCCGCCTCGTCCACTGCGGCGACCAGCTCCTCCATCGAGTACTGCAGGCTGTCAATCGGATCGGATTGCGAGGAGACGCCGCCGCCGGCCATGATCTTGATCTGGTCGGCACCAAGGCGGATCTCGTCGCGCACGGCGCGCCGTACTTCGGGCACGCCATCGGCGATGCGGCCGATCCCGGCGGTGAGGTGGACGCAGGCGCAGGGCTCGCGCGTGTCGGCGGGAGAGCGTGCATCGCCATGGCCGCCGGTCTGGCTGATGGCGCGACCGGCCACGAACAGGCGCGGGCCGGTGAAGTAGCCGAGCTCGACCGCGCGCTTGTGGCCGAAATCGGCGCCACCTGCGTCGCGCACCGTGGTGAAGCCGCTCATCAGCATGCCGTTCAGCACCTGGCCGGCGAGCGCCGTGATCAATGAGGGCAGCATCACCGGGGCTGGCGGCAGCAATGTCCGATAGAGATGCACGTGGCAATCGATCAGCCCCGGCATCAGCGTACGGCCGCCGAGGTCGATGACCTCACCGCCGGCGGGGTCGATGCGTCCGGCTTCCAGCCGGCGGATGACGCCATCCTCGATCAGGCACTGATAGCCGGATTTCAGCGCACCGGCGGTGACATCGAGAAGCGCGAAATTGGTCAGCAGCATGGCTCAGTAATCCTCGACCGGCACGTTGGCGGCACGCACTACCTCCCGCCAGCGGGCCATGTCGCGCCGCCAGAAGGTGTCGAAGGCGGCCGCGCCCTCACTGACAGGCGTAGCGCCCAGGGCGCGTAGCCGGGCGCTCCCCTCCGGCGACAGCGCCGCTTCGGTGAAGGCACGGGAAAGCTGCTCGACGGTGGCGGGCGCCATGCCGGCGGGGCCGAAGGGCCCGACCCAGCTGGTCACCACGAAATCGGGCAGGCCCGCTTCGGCCGTGGTCGGCACGTCGGGAAGTTCCGGCAGCCGCGCCGCGGTGGTGACGGCGATGGCGCGGACGCTGCCTGCCGAGACCAGCCCGGCAACCGCCGGCAGGGCGTCGAAGGTGATCTGCACCTCGCCGGCGATCAGCGCGGTGGAAACGCCGGTGCTGCCGCGATAGGCGACGTGAACAACGTCGATGCCGGTCCGCAACCGCAGCATCTCACCCGTAAGGTGCAGCGATGTGCCGACGCCGCTGGAACCGAAATTGAGGTGCCCGGGCCGAGCCTTCGCCAAGGCGATGAATTCCTGCAGGGTGCGGGCCGGGAGTGAGGTGCTCACCATCATGAGCAGCGGGAATTCGGCGATCCGCGCGATGGCGGTGAAATCGCGTTCCATGTCGAACGGCAGGCGACGCTTGATCGCCTGCGTGACGCCATGCGAGCCGGCACCGCCCATGACGAGCGTATGGCCGTCCGGCGCGGCGCGCGCGACGAGCTCGCTGCCCAGCACGCCCCCGCCGCCCGGCCGGCTTTCGATGACCAGCGTCGTACCGAGTCGGGCACCGACCTGCTCGGCGATCGCGCGGGCCGGAATCTCCAGGGCGCTGCCGGGACCGTAGCCGACGATGATCCGGATTGGGCGCCCCGGCGTGATCTGCGCAACCGCGGGCAGTGCCGTGGCGATAGTGAGCAGCAGCGCTGCGACAAGACGGTTCATGATGGTCCCTCCGGGCCGAACACAGCGTCGCGCTTGCAGTTCCGGCATGTCAAGGCCATGCCGGACGCGGCGCAGGCAACCTCGGCGTGCGCCGAGCCGTGCCGCCACGAGTATTGTGCAGCCTGAGAGTCTGTCTCCGATCATCCCTTTGGATTGCATAGTTTCCTGACCATGAGCCTGATCGATGCCATCCGCAGGAAGGCGAGTGCGTTGCGGCTCAGGTTTTCCCAATCCTTGGCGAGCCGACGGCAGCGGTTGATCCACGCGATG
>CANJXD010000088.1 GCA_947478535.1 Acetobacteraceae bacterium | reverse complement strand
GGGCGTGGCGGTGCGCCCTTCGCCATCCTGAAGTTCCGCTCCATGGCGCCGGGGGATGCGCCGGATGCCGCCCGCCTCACCCGCTTCGGCCAGCGCCTGCGCGCCAGCGGACTGGATGAACTGCCGCAGCTCCTCAATGTGCTGCGGGGTGAGATGAGCCTGGTCGGGCCCCGCCCGCTGCCTGCCTCCTACCTCGCGCATTATTCCCCCCGCCAGGCGCTGCGGCTGCGGGCGCGGCCGGGGCTGGTCGGGCCTTCCATCGCGGCTGGGCGGCACGCCATCGCCTGGGCCGAGCGGCTGGAACGCGACGCGGCCTATGGCGCCAGCCCCGCCCACCTGCCCACTGATCTGCGATTGCTGGCGCAGAGTCTGCTTGTGTGGCTGAGCGGACGCGGCGCGACGCCCGCTGAATCCGGGGTGGCGCCGGATTTCTGAGGGCAGGGGACAGCAATTCCACACGCGACACTTGTTTTCGGTCGCGAATCTCAACCAGACTGTTCATAGGTTAACGAACAATCAACTTATTGGTTGATCAGCGATTGTCCCAGCCAGCCCCCACCCTCGGCCAGACCACTCCCGATGCCCTCGCATCGGGGCACCCGCCCACCGGCGCCGCGTTGCTGCCCTTCCCGCACCGCGCACCGTCCCGCCTGCTTCTCTCCCCGCCCCACCTCGCCGGGGGCGAATTGGAAAGCCTCCGCGCCACCCTCGATTCCGGCTGGCTCGCCCCGGCCGGCCCCACCCTCGCCGCCTTCGAGCATGCCGTCGCCGGCATCACCGGCTTCCCGCAGGCGCTCGCCACCACGTCCGGCACTGCGGCGCTGCATCTTGGCTACCGCGTGCTTGGCGTCGGCCCGGGGGATGAAGTCTGGGTCCCCGCCATGACCTTCGTCGCCACCGTGGCGCCCGCGGTGCAGATGGGCGCGATCCCCCGCTTCCTCGATATCGGTGCCGGGGGCTGGACGATGGAACCCGGCCTGCTGGCGGAGGAACTCGCCGCCGCCGCCGCCCGTGGCCGCCTGCCCCGCGTGGCGGTGCCGGTCGATCTTTATGGCCAGTGCTGCGATCTCGATGCCATCGTCGCGGTCTGTGACCGCTGGGGCGTGCCGGTGATGTGCGACAGCGCCGCGGCGATGGGCGCCAGCCATCGCGGTGGGCGCCATGCCGGGCAGGGCGCCCGCCTCGCGGTGTTCTCCTTCAATGGCAACAAGATCATCACCGCCGGCGGCGGCGGCGCCCTGGCCAGCCATGACGCGGCGCTGCTCGATCGCGCCCGCCACCTGGCGAGCCAGGCGAAGGAAGCCTTCGCCCATTACGAGCATGAGACGACGGGCTATGCCTATGCGATGTCCTCCCTCCTCGCGGCGGTGGGGCTGGCGCAATTGCCGATGCTGGCCGCGCGCGTCGCCCGGCGGCGGGCCATCTTCGACCGCTATCGCGCCGGGCTGGCCGACCTGCCCGGGCTGGATTTCATCGCCGAGCCCGGCTGGGGCCGCGCCAATCGCTGGCTGAGCGTCCTGCTGCTGGACGGCGCCGTCTTCGGCGCGGATCGGGAAGCCCTGCGCCGGGCGCTGGACGCCGCCGGGGTGGAAAGCCGCCCGGCCTGGAAGCCGCTGCACCTGCAACCCGCCTTCCGGGATGCCCCGCGCAGCGCCGGCGGCACGGCGGCCCGGCTGTTCGAACAGGGGCTCTGCCTGCCATCCGGCAGCCAGATGCACCCGGCCGAGCAGGACCGCGTCATCGACGTCATCCGCGGCTGCGCCAGGCGGTCCATGCTCGGGTGAACAGGCTCGATATTCTTTACCTGCACCAGCATTTCTCGACCCCCGCCGGCAGCACGGCGACGCGAGCCTGGGCGCATGCGGGGGCGCTGGCGGCGGCGGGGCGTTCCTGCGCTTCGCGGCGGCGGCGGGGGGGCTGGCGTTGTGGCGGCGCTGGGATCTTCTCATCGCCTCCTCCACCCCGCCCACCGTCGCCATCCCGGCCCTGCTGGCGCGGCGGCTGCGCGGCACGCCCTTCATCTTCGAAATCCGCGACCCCTGGCCCGAACTGCCCGCCGCGCTGTCTGGCCAGCGGAACGCAGGCCGGGTGCCAAGGCCCCTGCTCTCGGCCATCGGCGCGCTGGTGGGGGTCGCCTGCCGCCAGGCCGGCGCCGTGGTGGCGCTGACCGAGGGCATGGCCCGCACGGCGCTGGACCGGGGTGCGGCGCCGGAACGGGTGATAGTGCTGCCGCAGGGGGCGGACCTCGCCTTGTTCGGCACCGCCCTGCCCTGGCGGCCCAAGGCTTTGCATCGCGATGCCGTGCTCGCGGTCTATGCCGGGGCGCATGGCCGGGCGAATGGGCTCGACCTGCTGCTGGATGCGGCCGCCCACCTGCCGGATGCGGGGCTCCGCATCGTGCTGGTCGGCCAGGGCTCGGAAAAGCCGCGCCTGATGGCCCGCGCGGCGGTCGAGGGATTGCCGGTGGATTTCCTCGACCCGATGCCGAAGCCGCACCTCGCCAGGCTGATGGCGGAAGCCGGAATCGCCCTGCTCTGCCTCGCACCCGTGCCGGAATTCGCGGAATGGACGGCGCCGAACAAGCTGGTGGAAGGGCTCGCCGCCGGGCGGCCTGTTGTCACCAATGTGCCCGGCCGCGCCGCGCGGGTGCTGGCCGAAGGGGGCTGTGGCATCGCCGTGCCGCCGGGTGATGCGCCGGCGCTCGCCACGGCGCTGGCGCGCCTCGCCGCCGACACACCGGCGCGGCAGGCCATGGGCCGGGCGGCGCGACAGGTGGCGGCGCGGGATTTCGACAGCCGCCGGATCGCCGCCCGGCTGGTGGCCGTCGCGGAAGTGGTGGCGGGCGCGCCCCGCGGCCTCGCCGTCTCCCCCCGATGAGGCGGGATGACGCGCCCCTGGTGCTGATGCTGTCCGCCGCGCATCCCGTGGCCGATACGCGGATCGTGCTGAAGGAAGGGGCGGCGCTGGCGGCGGCGGGGTTCCGTGTGCGCCACCTCGCCCCCGGCCCTGCGGAGGATGCGCGCTCGCTGCACGGCGTCACGTTGATGACCTATCGCCGCACGCCGGGCTGGCGCGCCAGGCTGTTCGGCATCCCCGCCCTCGCCCGGCGGGCGGCAGCGGCAGGCCCGGCGGTGATCCAGGCCCATGAACCCGATGCCTGGCTCGCGGCGCTGCTCGCGGCGCGGCGCTGCGGGGCGCGCGTCGTGCTCGATGTGCATGAACACTACCCCTCGCGCCTTGACCATCGCCTGCCGGGCTGGCTGCGCCCGCTGCTGCTGCCCCTGGTTCAGGCCGCGCTGCGCGGCGCCTGCCGCGCCATGGCGCGCGCGGCCGATGCGGTGGTGGTGGCGAAGGACGGTCTGGATGCGGAGTTCGGCGGCCCGGATCGCTGCGTGAAGGTCCGCAACTACGCCACCCCCCTGCCCCTCAACCCACGCCTGCACCTGCCCGGCCCGATCGCCCTGGTGCATCTGGGCGCGCTGACCCGCGCGCGCGGCGCCTTCGTGATGCTGGAGGCGCTGATGCTGCTTCCCCCGCTGGTGAGGCTGCGCCTGATCGGCCGCTTCACCGATGGCAGCGAGGCCGAATTCCACGCCCGCGCCCAGGCGCTCGGCGTGGCGGAGCGGGTGGAAACGCTGGACTGGATGCCGCGCGAGGCCGCGATGCACCGGGTGGCCGAAGCCGATATCGGCCTCGTGCTGTTCCAGCCGGGGGTGGAGAACCACCGCCTCGCCCTGCCGCACAAGCTGTTCGACTGCATGCTGGCCGGCCTGCCCGTGGTGGTGCCGGAGCTCGCCGAGGAAGTCAGCGCTGTGGTGCGCGAGGCCGGCTGCGGCCTGGCGGTGGATACCGCGGAACCGCAGGCCGTCGCCGATGCCGTGACTCGCCTGGCCGACCCGCGCGAGCGCGCCGCCATGGGGCAGCGCGGCCGCCATGCGGCGCTGCACCGTTTCGGCTGGCCCGCGGAAGCGGCCCGTCTGGTGGAATTGTACCGGGCCCTGACGGCGTCGCAGTAGCGGCCCCCTTCATCGCGGGGTCAGGGCAGTTCCCGCAACTGCCGCTCGACCACCGGCCGCCACGGCGCCTCCGCCGGTGCTTCCGCCAGCAACGCCTGCCAGATGCGCCGCGCATTGTCGTGCCGCCCGGCACGCGTCTCGGCGAGGCCGGCCAGGAAGCGCAGCCGCGGCTCCCGCGGCGCGGTGCCGAGGGCGCGGCTGATCAGCGCGATGGCGGCCTCCGCCTCCCCCCGCTCGATCTCCATCTCCGCGAGGTCAGCGGCGAGATTGGGCTCGAACCGCACCTCCAGCGCGGCACGATAGGCCGCCGCCGCCTCCACGAGGCGCCCGCGCGCGCGTTCGGCGTTGCCCAGCAGGATACGCCCCTGCCGCCCGGCATCGCTGCTGGGGTCCAGCATGGCGATGCGCCCGCGCAGGGTGTCGAGCATCGACTCCTCCTCCTGCGCCACGCGCTGGCGTTCCACGAACGGGGCGGAGGGCATGTCCGGCACGCCGCGCAGCAGATAGAGGCCCAGCGCCGCCGCCGGCAGCAGGAACACCAGCGCGGCCAGCATCGCTGGCGTTCGACCCGCCGAACCCTCGGGAAAATCCTCCTTCGGCGCGGCGAGGATGCGGCGCTGCACCTCAAGCGTCGCTGCCTGGTATTGCGCGGGGTCGAGCCGCCCGGCCTCCCTCTCCCGCTCCAGTTCCAGGAGTTGGGCGCGATACAGCGCGAGATCGGCTTCCGCCCGCCCGCGCGCCCGGGCGGGGCGCAGCACGACCACGATCAGCGGCGCGAGGACGAGCAGCGCGAGACCACCCAGCAGGAACCAGAGCGTCACGCGGGGGATCCATCCTTGTCATCGCCCACCAGCGCGGCGAGTCGGCGCTGTTCTTCCGCTGTCAGCGGCGCGGCGGGCGGGGGCTGCGCGGCACGGCGGCGCGCGGCGAAAATTAGCGAGAGGCCGAGCAAAAGGGCGACCAGCGGCGTCGCCCAGAGCAGCGCGGTGGCCAGCGAGAAGGGCGGGCGCAGCAGTACGAAATCCCCGTAGCGGGCGTGCAGGAAGGCCTTCACCTGGCTGTCGTCGTCGCCGGCGGTGATGCGTTCGCGCACGATCAGCCGGAGGTCGCGGGCCAGCGCCACCTCGCTATCCTCGATCGACTGGTTCTGGCAGACCATGCAGCGGATTTCGCGCCCCACCGCCCGCGCGCGGGCTTCCTGCGCCGCATCGGGCAGCACGTCGCCAGGGCTGTTCACCGCCAGCGCGGCCAGCGGCGCCAGCACCAGGGCGAAGGCGAGGCCCAGAAGCTTCCTCATGCGTGGCGCGCCAGCAGGGGGCGGAGGTCATGGGTCAAGACCTCCTCGGTGATCGGCCCGGCATAGCGCCAGCGGATGATGCCGCCGCGGTCCAGCAGGTAGCTTTCCGGCACGCCATAGACGCCCCAGTCGATCGCCACCCGGCCAGGCTCGTCCTTCGCCAGTCTCTGGAACGGATTGCCGTGGCGGCGCAGGAACTGCAGGCTGTCCGACGGCTTATCCTTGTAGGCGATGCCGAAGACCGGCACGCCTTCCCGCGACAGCTTCATCAGTTGCGGATGCTCGATGACGCAGGGCACGCACCAGCTCGCCCAGAAATTCACCAGCATCGGGCGCGGCAGGCCCCGCAGATCGGCGGCCCCGAAGGCTGCGACGCCGCTATCCTCCAGCGCCGGCAGGGTGAAGTCCGGCGCGGTGTGGCCAAGCAGCGCGGACGGCACGCCGCGCGGATTATAGGCCCCGCTGCGCTGGCGCTCCAGCGCCGCATAGAACCCCACGCCCCCGGCGGCCGCGGCCGCGAAAGGCGCCAGCATCAGCAGGCGTCGCGTTGTGGGGGTCATGCGGGGCGCCTCCGAAGGCGGCCGGCGCTTGAAGGTATGGAAAAAATCATTCCGCCGGCACCAGGCGGGCGGCGGCGCGGTTGGGGGCGGAGACGCGGATGCGCCGGTCCGCCAGGGACAACCCACCGCCGAGCGCCATGATCGCCGCACCCAGCCAGATCCAGGGCGCGAGGAAATTGTAGTGCAGCCGCAGCACCGCCTTGCCCGTCGCCGCTTCCTCCTCCCCGATCACGGCGTAGAGGTCGGCGATGAAGTTGGTGTGGATCGCAACTTCCGTCGTGTTCTGCCGCGCGATGGGGAAGAAGCGGCGGGACGGCTCCATCACCCGCACCTCCGCGCCATCGCGCAGCAGCGTGATGGTGGCGCGCCGCGCCGTCCAGTTCGGGCCGACCACATCCCGCACCCCATCGAGGCGCCATTCATAGCCAGCCAGCGTGGTGGATTCCCCCGGCGCCAGCGCCACCAGCCTTTCCTGCGCCAGCCCCATCCCCGCGATCCCCGCCGCGGTGATGCCGATGCCGGCATGGGCGATCGCCGCCCCCCAGGCCGCGCGCGGCAGCCCCTTCGCGCGGGACCAGGCGTTCTGCCAGCTGCTGCGGAACAGCGCGGTGCGATCCGCGATATCGGCGAAGGCGGCGCCGATCACCCAGGCCGCGAAGGCGAAGCCCACCGCCGGCATCACCTTCTCCCCGCTCACCAGCAGGGCGATGAAGAAGGCCACCAGCGCGATCACGGCGCACCACCACAGCCGCATCACCACCGGCAGAAGCTGGGCGCGCTTCCACGGCATCAGCGGCCCCGCCGCCATCGCCATCAGCAGCGGCACCGCCAGCGGCATCGTCGCCGAATTGAAGAAGGGCGGGCCGACCGAGACCTTGGTGCCGAACAGCGCATCGGCGAATAACGGCCACAGCGTGCCCACCAGCACCACGGCGGTGATCGAACAGACCAGCAGGTTGTTCAGCACGATGGCGCCTTCCCGCGACACCGGGGCGAAGATGCCGGTGGGCACCATCGCCGAGGCCCGGAAGGCGAACAGCAACAGGGCGCCGACGACATAGACCATCAGCAGCGCCAGGATGAACAGCCCCCGCTCGGGATCATTGGCGAAGGAATGCACGCTGTTCAGCACGCCCGAGCGCACCAGGAAGGTGCCGAGCAGCGACATCGCGAAGGCAATGATCGCGAGCAGGATGGTCCAGGTCTTCAGCGCATCGCGCTTTTCCACCACGATCGCGGAATGTAGCAGCGCCGTGCCGGTCAGCCACGGCAGGAGCGAGGCATTCTCCACCGGGTCCCAGAACCAGTAGCCGCCCCAGCCGAGCTCGTAATAGGCCCACCAGGAGCCGAGCGCGATGCCGAGCGTCAGGAAGGACCACGCCGCCAGCGACCACGGCCGCACCCAGCGCCCCCAGGCGGCATCGACGCGGCCCTCGATCAGCGCGGCGATGGCGAAGGCGAAGGTCACGGCATAGCCGACATAGCCGAGGTAGAGCAGCGGCGGATGCATCGCCAGCCCGATATCCTGCAGCACCGGGTTCAGCCCCTGCCCATCCGCCGCCGGCGGCCACACCCGGTCGAAGGGGTTCGACGTGCGCAGCATGAAGGCAAGAAACCCAACGGAAATCAGCGCCAGCACCCCCAGCACCCGGGCCCGCAAGGCGGTGGGCAGGTTGCGCCCAAACCCGGCGACGGCGGCACCGCACAGCCCAAGGATCATGATCCAGAGCAGCAGCGATCCCTCATGGTTCCCCCAGGTGCCGGTCAGCTTGTAGAGCAGCGGCTTGGCCGAGTGGCTGTTCTGCACGACGTTCACCACCGTCGTGTCATTGATCGCATAGGCATACATCAGGCAGCCGAAGGCCGCGGCGATCGCCAGGCATTGCCCCAGCGCCAGCGGCGGCGCCACCGCCATCATCCGCGCATCGCGCAGCTGCGCGCCCAGCAGCGGCAGCACCGCCTGCGCCAGTCCGAGGATGAGGGCGAGTGTGAGCGCGAAATGGCCGAGTTCGGCGATCAAGACCCGGTTCTCCCTGTATTGGTGCCGGGTGGTGGCACCGGCCGCGCCGGGTCCATCGTGTTCCAGGTGCCGGCGGCCGGCGCCGGGCCCTGTTCGGGATTCCAGTGGCCGGACCGCTTCAGCGCATCGGCCACCTCCGGCGGCATATAGGTCTCGTCGTGCCGGGCCAGCACCTCGCTCGCGCGGAAGGTGCCGTCGATGCCGAGCTTGCCCATGGTCACCACCCCCTGCCCTTCCCGGAACAGGTCGGGCAGCACGCCCTGGAACGCGACGGTGACGGTGTGCGCCCCGTCGGTGATGCGAAAGCGCACGCTCGGCCGCTGGCCGGACACCGCCGCCTCCCGCTCCACGCTGCCGGCCTCGACCAGCCCGCCGAGGCGAAAAGCGCGGTCCGGCGCGGGGCGTTCCTGCGCGATGTCGGAGGGCGAGCGGAAGAACACCAGGTTGTCCTGGAAGGCCGTCAGCGTCAGCGCCGTGGCGCTGCCCAGGCCGAGGGCACAGAGCAACAGGATCCACAGCCGCCGCTTCTTGCGGGTCATCATGCCCGTTCACCACCCTTGTCGCCGCGGGGATCGAGTTGCTTCAGGCGTCGCGCCGCGGCCCGCTGGCGGAGGAAGGCCGCGATCGCCATGGCGCCGAACACCCCGGCCGTGAGACCCCAGCTGGCGGTGATATGGACCCAATGCGTCGTCATGCCACCACCTCGGCGCGTCTCGTCATGTCGCGGGCTCCGCCCGACGGGCTCTCGCCGTCTCCAGCGCCCGGACGCGGCGTTCCATCACCGCGGCCCGGGTGCGCGCCAGCACCACGGCGCCGAACAGCAGCGAAAACCCCAGCGCGCAGACCAGCATCGGATACAGCAGGTCCACATGCATCCCCGGGGCGTTCAGGCGGGTAACGGAAGCCGGCTGGTGCAGCGTGTTCCACCAATCCACGGAAAACTTCACGATCGGCACATTCACCAGGCCCACCAGCGCCAGGATCGCCCCCGCCCGCGCGCCGCGCTCCATATCGTCGAAGGCGCGGACCAGCGCGGCATGGCCGAGCCACAGGAAAAACAGCACCAGCACACTGGTCAGCCGGGCATCCCAGACCCACCAGGTGCCCCACATCGGCTTGCCCCACAGGCTGCCGGTGGCCAGGCACAGCGCCGTCGCCGCGGCACCTACCGGGGACAACTCCCGCGCCGTGAGATCCGCCAGCGGGTGCCGCCAGATCAGCGACATGACGGACAGGACGCCGAGCCCCGTGTAGCCCCCCATCGCCAGCCAGGCCATCGGGACATGGACGTGCATGATCCGCACCGTCTCCCCCTGCTGCCAATCGGCGGGGGAGAAGACAAGCGCCCAGGTCGCCCCCACCCCCGTCACCACCAGGGCGGCGGCCCAGAGCCACGGCATGAGCCGGTCCGTCAGCCGCAGGAAGCGGCCGGGATTGGCGAATCGGTGCAGGGACCGTTGAGCCGGAGGGGGGGCAACGGGGGGAGAAGGGGTTCTGGCGTCCACATCCCTACAGTAGGGATGCTTCGCGCCGGATTGAAGCCGGGCGCAAGCGGCGTTACCTCATTCCTCACCGCGAGTGCGGCACGGAGGACGACCAGACCCATGCTTTTCGCCATTTCCTGCACCGACAAGCCCGGCTCCCTGCCACTGCGGATGGAAACCCGCCCCGCCCATGTGGAGTATCTGAAGCAGCACGCCGCCAGTTTCGTCCTCGTCGGCCCCGTGCTGGACGGCGAAGGCAAGCCCTGCGGCAGCCTGCTGGTGGTGGATGTGGCGGACCGCGCCGCGGCGGAAGCCTTCGCCGCCGGCGACCCCTATGCCCAGGCCGGGCTGTTCGAGACGGTGCGGATCACCGGCTTCAGCACGGTCTTCAAGGACGGGGCTGCGGTCTGATGCCCGGCGCGCGCCAGTACTGGCTCGTGAAATCCGAGCCGGACGCCTTTTCCTGGGACCAGCAGGTGGCGAATGGGGTCGAACCCTGGACCGGCGTACGCAACCACATGGCCAAGGCGAACCTCAAGGCCATGAAGAAGGGTGACCGCGCCTTCTTCTACCACTCCAACATCGGCAAGGAGGTGGTGGGGGTGGTCGAGGTGGTGCGCGAATCCTACCCCGACCCCACCGTGCAGCCCGATGACCCCAAGGGGGAGTGGGTCTGCGTCGACATGAAGGCGCTGAAACCCCTGAAAACGCCAGTGACGCTGGCCACGATCAAGGCGGATGAGTCGCTGAAGGACCTCGCCCTGGTCCGCATGTCCCGCCTTTCCGTCATGCCCATCGCCCCGGACCATTGGGCGAAGCTGTGCGCGATGGGTGGGATCAAGGCGTGAGCGGGGTGGCGGCGCATGAACGGGTGCTCTGCCGCGTCGAGGATATCGCGGAGGGGGACAGCCGCGGCTTCGCCCCCGCCCCCGGCGCCTTCACCGGGCTCTTCGCCGTCCGGCGCGGCGGCAAAGTGTTCGTCTATGTGAATTCCTGCCCGCATGTCGGCCTGCCGCTGGACCCGGCGCCGCACCGTTTCCTGGACGCCAAGCGCGCCCACATCATCTGCTCCGCCCATGGTGCCCGGTTCCGGATCGAGGACGGGGAATGCACCTCCGGCCCCTGCTACGGCGAAAGCCTGGAAGCCGTGCCATCGCGAATCGACGCCGAAGGCCGGGTGATCGTGCCGGCCGAAGCGGGGCTTTAGGGCAGGCTCAAGACCCGGAGGGCTCCGCCTCCATGGCCGCAATCGCCACCGCCAGCAGCAGCAGCATCCCGATCCACCACTCCTGCCAGATGCCGTAGCTGAGCATCCCGATCGTCAGCGCCGCCGCATAGGCTCCCGCCGCCCCCGGCCCCCTCGCCGCGAAGCCGATCGCCGCCAGCAGCGCCGCCGCGATCACCGCCCCCACCGCACCGAGTTCGAGCCACACATGCAGCGCCGCGTTGTGGGTGTGCAGCGGCAGGCGCTGGGCCGCCGGCCTGGCGAACCAGTCCCGCGATGCCGGCGAATCCAGCCCGAAGCGGTGCAGCACCGCCGCGTCGAACACCCCTGTCCCGCCCGGGATGGCGCGCGCTGATTCGGCCCCCCAGCCCAGCACCGGGCGTTCGCCAATCCGGTCCTCCGCAAAATCCCAGATCAGCACCCGATGCGCCGCCGATGGCGGGATGCGTTCCAGCGAGGGTAGCCGGGGCAACAGCGCCGCCGTCAGCAGCGGCGCCATCAGCACCACCGCCGCCGCCGTCACACCCACCACCTGGCCCATCCGCGCGCCCCCCAGCAGCCGCCCGCCGAAGCGCGCCACCAGCAGCACCGCGATCCCGAGGAAAGCCGCGATCCTGGCCGATTCCGCGGGCAGCACGCTCGCCGCCGCCAGCCCCGCCAGCACCAGCCCGACCCGTAGAACGCGATTCACCCGCGGCAGCGCCGCCACCACCGGCAGCAGCACCGCAATCACCGCCACCGCCGATTTCAGCCCGTAGCCCAGCGTCGCCGGCGCTTCCCGCAGCCCCCGCACCGCCGCACGGATCGCATTGCCGCTGAGGTGATCCGCCGCTGCCAGCGCAATCCCGACCGCCAGCCCCCCCACCAGGCACTGCCGCAGCAGCGCCAGTTTTTCTCGCCCTTCCCCCGCCACAGCCCGCGCCGCGCCCGCGCCCAGCACAACGAAGCCGGCGAAGCGCAGCCCGGTCCCCGCCGCCCGCAGCGGCTCCGGCGCCCAAAGCGCGGAGACAGCCGCCCAGAGCCCGAGCGCCACCGCTGCCACCAGCACTGGCGCGGCCAGCTTCGGCCAGGGCCACACCCCATTCTGCCGCCTGGCCGCGATCACCACCGCCAGCAGCCCGACACTCACCACCAGGGCGATGGCGCGGAATTGCAGCACCGCGACCAGCGGCACGATCGCCAGCAGGATCGCCGCCGGGAGGGTGGGGGATCGTGCGAGGGGGGGAGGAGGGTTCGTCACGCGCCATTCCGGGAAGGATCGCAGGACCAAGCCACAGCGCTTCACCAACGGCAAGGCGCCGCCGGGTCTGGCCTCCGCCCGCCTCCGGTGCGACATACGGGGTCAGTGGTGGCAGGGTCGCGGCAGCGGCGTTTCGGGAGATCGGCGGATGGCGCATTACGAGTTGGTGCTGCGCGGTGGCACCTGCGTGCTGCCCTGGGGCATGGAACAGGCCGATGTCGGCGTCCGCGCCGGCCGCATCGCCGCCATCGGCGACCTCTCCGCCGCCGAGGCGAATGAGGTGATCGATTGCCGAGGCCTGCATGTCATGCCCGGCCTGGTCGACAGCCACGTCCACCTCCGCGAACCCGGCGACCCCGCGGTGGAGACGATCGAGACAGGCACCAAGGCCGCCATCCTCGGCGGGCTGACGGCGGTGTTCGACATGCCGAACACCAACCCCTCCATCACCAACCGCGAAAAGCTGGACTGGAAGCGGGACTACATCGCCCGCCACGCCTGGTGCGACATGGGGATGTATCTCGGCGCCCTGAAGTCCAACATCCCCAGCCTTGCGGCGCTGGAGCTGGAGCCGAATGTCTGCGCCGTGAAGGTCTTCGCCGGCAGTTCCACCGGCGACCTGATGATCGAGGATGATGCCGGGCTCGAATCCGTCATGCGCAGCGGCCGCCGCCGCATCGCCTACCATTCCGAGGACGAATACCGCCTGCAGGCCCGCAAGCCGCTGTTTACCACCGGCATGCCCTATCGCAACCACGCGGAATGGCGCGATGTCGAATGCGCCTTCCTCGGCACGCGGCGTCTGATGGCGCTGGCCCGCAAGACCGGTCGCCCCGCCCATATCCTGCATGTCAGCACGGCGGAGGAACTGAACTACCTGAAGGATTTCCGCGACATCTGCACCGTCGAGGTCCTGCTGAACCACCTGACCCAGACCGATGAGGCCTATGATCGCCTCGGCGGCTATGCCGTGATGAACCCGCCGATCCGCGATGCACGCCACATGCAGGCGGCCTGGGCGGCGGTGGCAGATGGGACGGTGGATACCATCGGCTCCGACCACGCGCCGCACAGCCGCGCCAGCAAGGAAAAGCCCTGGCCCGAATGTGGGTCGGGCCTCACCGGGGTACAAACCCTGGTGCCGCTGATGCTGGACCATGTGAATGCCGGCCGGCTTTCACTGTCCCGCCTGACGGACCTGATGTGCGCCGGGCCGGCGCGGGTCTATGGCATGCTCGGCAAGGGGCGGCTGGCGGCGGGGTATGACGCCGACTTTACCGTGGTCGACATGAAACGCACCCGCACCATCGAGGAAAGCTGGATCGTCTCCCCCTGCGGCTGGACACCCTTCGCGGGCCATCGCTGCACGGGCTGGCCGGTGATGACCATCATCCGCGGCATGGCCGTGATGCGGGAGGATGCGGTGCTGGGTACGCCGCGCGGAGCACCGGTTCGCTTCGCTGCCTGAACCGGCCCGGCTCTCCGCGCGTTGGTCTCTCTGCCTGGTTGAGACGGCCGCCCCTGGCTGGTAGAGCCTTGGGGGCGGGGATGCGGAGTACGGATTGATGGCGGAACGAGGTGGCGGCTTCGCCGATTGGGCGGCGCAACTGAAGGCGGCGCTAGGCCAACCCGTGGCCATCGCTGTGCCGACCATGGCACCAGCGGCTGTTGCCGCATCCGCGGTGCCTGAGGTGGAGGAACCAGCTCCCGCGCCGCTACCGCCGCCCGCGGTCACGGCATCCGCCCACCCGGCTGCCGAGCCCCCCGCCCCTCGCCGCGCGCCCGTCTCGCCGCCGCCCGGGGGGCTGTTGTCCTTCCTCACGGCGCCTGAGGGCGAAGCAGCCGTTTCGCCGCTATTCGGCGCATTGGGCGAACCACCGGGCGCGGCCATTGGTGCCGCCCCTGGCGCCGCCCTCGGCGGCCTCCTCTCCAGCCTCGCCTCCGCCGAGACGCCGATGCCCCCCGCTCCGAGCCCCCCTGCAGCCAGCCCCCCCGGTGCCAGCCCGCCTGGGCCAATGCCGGCCAGGGCTGAGGCAGCCCGCCCCCCCCAGGCGGCCCCCCCGGCTGGTCCGCGCCCCGGTGCGACCCCTGGTGCCGCGGCCGGCTCCTCGCAGGGCTCGCCCTCGCTCGCCCCCGTCATGGCCCCGGCCGGCCCCGTCCCCCTCGGTCCCGCCCCCTTCGTGCCGCCCATCCCAACGCCGCGCCCACCCATGCCGCCGGCGCCTCGCCCGACTGCCGCCGCCGCACCGCCGCGCCCCCCGGCCCCGCGCCCACCCTTCGCGCCCCCGCCCCTCTCCCCGGCCCCGATCAAGCCAGCACCGATCATGGCAGCACCGGCTGCGAGGCCCAGCGCGCCGCCACAGCCTAAGCCGCTTGCCGCCGAGTCCACGAAGGTCGCGGCACCCTTGGCGCCGCCCGCAGGTCTCCCCTCTGGTCTCCCCTCTGGCCCTCCCTTGGGTGGGTCCGCAGCCGCGGCAGCCATCCTCGCATCGATCCCGGTTCTGACGCGGCGACCGAACACCCCCGCCCCACTCGCGATTCCGGTCGAGGCCACTCCGGTCGAGGTAACTCGGGTCGAGGCGACACCGGTCGAGGTGATTCCGGTCGAGGCAACCCCAGCCCCCGAGGCGCCGGCGGCCGTCCCTGCGGCCGAGGAGGCTGCTCTCGCCGATGTGGCGGTGGCCGCGGCGCCCGCACTCGAAACCGCCATCACCGAAGCCCCCATCACCGAAAGCCCTGCGCCGGCCACCCCCGAGCCGGCCACCCCCGAGCCGGCTGCGCCAGCCGCTGGGCCATCCCCTGGGCCAACCTCTGGGCCAACCCCTGGGCCAACCCCTGGGCCAACCCCTGGGCCAACCCCTGGGATGGCAGTGGCAGCAGCGCCCATATCGTCCCCCACCGACGACGCCCCAGGGGATGACGACGACGAGACGGACGAGGAGGACGAGGCTCTCGCGCTCCCGGCCGGAGCGATCGCGCCGCAGGCCCCGGCCCTCGCCACCCCGGCGCCCGCGCCGAACCTCTCCCCGACGCCCGCGCCGAACCTCTCCCCGGCGCCCGCGCCGAACCCCTCCCCAGCGCCAGCGCCGGTTGCC